>MGXQ01000001.1:0-6851 GCA_001801405.1 Gammaproteobacteria bacterium RIFCSPHIGHO2_02_FULL_42_13
CAATTGCCCAAACCCGCGCCGAACGCGGCGCACCCTGTTCGTTTACCCCAAACGCCAACGCAAAAAATTTTAGCCGATCATTGGCAACGCTTGTTTAAGCATAATAATCTCTCTATTGATGCCGATTTCTTTGAGCTCGGCGGCCATTCATTAAAAGCCTTGGAGTTTTTAAGCGCCATACCCGTCCAACCACCATTAACATTGAGAGATTTAGTCCAACATCCAACCATTGAACAATTGGCACGTTATATTGATTCACAATCACCTCTTTGAACAATATCGTATTCCAACAATCCCTCACAGGATTATCTTATTCAAAGCGCAAACCATTCTTCCTTTTTTTGAATCGATGCCCTCTCCGCGGAGGATTTGATAGCACCAACGGCCATGATTATCAATAATTTTTTTCGAGTATTTTTCTGTGATTTTCCTGACGTAAATTTTTTTTTTTGGTTTAATAGGCTCTTGTCGAACGAAATTGCCAGGAGGCGCGGGTAGCATGAATTTACAGGTTAAAACTCGAACAAAACCAATTCGTTGGGTGAAGAAGATTCAAAAAAGAGATGGTGCTATTGCCACTTTTAGTTCGGATCGTATTACGAATGCAGTTTATCGCGCGATGCAAAGCACGGGAGAAGGTTCATTAGAAGAAGCTGAGCTGATTGCGAATAAAATTGTAGCTGATCTCGTACCCATTTGTAAGCGATATAAAAATTTCATTCCTACTGTCGAAGGCATTCAAGATGCGGTCGAAAATGAGCTGATTTACGGTGATTATGTTAAGACGGCGAAATCGTATATTTTGTTTCGGCAGCGGCGCGCAGAGATTAGACAACATACGTTGATTGTTCCGGAAGAATTGAAAAAATTAGTAGCAGATAGCGAAACTTATTTCGGCGGCGATAAATATCGATTGTTGGTTTATTATCGTTCGTATGCGCGTTGGAAACCGGAAGAGGGGCGGCGCGAAGTTTGGATTGAAACAGTGGATCGCTATATTGAGTTTATGAAAGAAAATTTAGCAGATAAATTATCCACACGTGAATACAATGAAATACGACAGGCCATTTTAGCTCAAGAGGTGATGCCATCAATGCGCTTATTGCAGTTTGCTGGCAAAGCGGCCAGAGCGACGAATGTCTGCGCCTATAATTGTGCGTATATTGCGCCCAGAAAATTGCAGGATTTTGGTGAAGTGATGTATGTATTGATGTGTGGTACAGGCGTGGGTTTTTCGATCGAGAGTAAAAATATTCAAGCGTTGCCGCAGATTAAGATACAAACCGGTGAAATATTGCCGATATATGTGATTGCAGATAGTAAAGAAGGTTGGTGCGATGCATTAGTGCTCGGCATGAAGACATGGTTTGAGGGTAAAGATATTACATTTGATTATTCATTATTGCGTCCCGCAGGCGCGCGCTTAAAAACGATTGGCGGGAAGAGTTCAGGGCCTGCTCCTTTGCGTGCTTTGTTAAATTTTACGCGCGAAAAAATTATGCGCCGCGAAGGCAGGCATCTGACGAACATAGATGCGCATGATATTTTATGCAAAATTGGTGAAGTGGTGGTGTCAGGCGGCGTGCGTCGTAGCGCAATGATTTCGTTATCTGATTTGGATGATGCTGAAATGCGTGATGCGAAAAAAGGCGCATTTTACTATTCTGAACCGCAGCGTAGTATTGCCAATAATTCGGCCGTATATGAATCGAGGCCTAATAATGTGGAGTTTATGGATGAATGGATTGCGCTGATGAAAAGTGGTTCAGGTGAGCGCGGTATTTTTAACCGCGGCAATCTTATAAATACTTTGCCGGAGCGACGTCTCGAAGAGTTTCGCGCAAAAAAAATAATTACAGGCAATCGTATTACAGGCGTGATTGGAACTAATCCCTGTGGCGAAATTATTTTGCAATCGAAACAGTTTTGTAATTTATCTGAAGTGATTGCAAGAGCGGGTGATACCGAAGAAGATTTAATGCGCAAAATACGTATTGCCACTATTTTAGGAACCTATCAGTCGACGCTGACTTATTTTCCTTACTTGTCTCGAGAATGGCGAAATAATTGTGAAAAAGAACGGTTGCTCGGGGTGTCGGTGACGGGACAATGGGATTGCAAAATGGCGCGACAACCTGAAATTTTAGAAAAACTAAAAAAACGCGCGATACAAGTAAACGAGATCTATGCGAAGCGATTTAAGATAAGTCCGTCGACTTGTATTACCTGTGTCAAACCATCGGGGACGGTGTCGCAAATGGTCGATTGTGCATCGGGTATGCACCCCCGTCATTCGCCGTATTACATTCGTCGCGTACGTATTTCAGCAACGGATTCCTTGTTTAACATGTTGAAAGAGCAGGGCATTCCTTGTTTTCCTGAAGTAGGACAAACAAAAGAAACGGTGACGACTTATGTATTAGAGTTTCCGGTTAAAGCGCCTAAAGATGCGATTTTCAAAAATGATTTAACGGCGCTTGATCAATTAGAGCATTGGAAAATAGTAAAGCAAAATTACACGGAGCATAATCCATCCGTTACGATTTCGGTGAGCGAAGATGAGTGGATCAGTGTCGCGAATTGGGTGTATAAACATTGGGATATTGTCGGCGGATTATCTTTCTTGCCGCGCGAAAATCATGTGTATCAATTGGCGCCGTATGAAGAGATTGACGAAGCGCATTATAAAGATCTTTTTGAGCGTTTGCAGGGAATCGATTTTTCGCAGCTGGTGTTGTACGAAAGCCAAGATAATACCGAGCTTAAAAAAGAGCTCGCTTGTGTCGGTGGCGCGTGTGAATTATAATAATCCTCAGCTCAGAGGGTGAGCGCGAACTGACATGCCAGCAAGTGTAGCCCGGATGAAATGTGCGAAGCACATGTAATCCGGGGAATTTATTCCTGTATTCCGCTTCGCTCCATACAGGCTACGCGTGCTGATTTGTTCGCATGAGTTTGGAGGAGCGAAGCGAAGGATAAATTTCTTGAAAAATAATTACATCTACGGCCTACATCCTATCCAAGCCTTATTACGCCAACACGCCGATCGCGTGCTGGAATTGTTTGTGCAATCCGGGCGGCGTGATGATTCAGTTAATCAAATTATTAAATTAGCTTTCGAGCAAGGGATTGCCGTTCACGAGATAGATCGCAAACAGCTTGATAAAAAAGTGGGTGGCGTCGTGCATCAAGGGGTGGTTGCGTGCGTGCGAAGCACGGATGCGTTAAATGAAAATGATTTGTGGACGTTGTTGGATGGATTAAAAAAGCCGCCGTTTTTATTGATATTAGATCAAGTGCAAGATCCACATAATTTAGGCGCGTGTTTGCGCAGCGCCGATGCATTTGGCGTGGATGCTGTGATTGCACCCAAAGACCATTCCGTGGATTTAACGCCGAGTGCGCGCAAAGTGGCCTGCGGTGCGGCAGAAACGGTACCGTTTATTCCGGTGACCAATTTGGCGCGCACCATGCGTGAATTAAAAGAACGAAACATTTGGTTAATTGGCACAGCCGATGATGCCGAGCAAAATTTATATGATACTAATTTGTCGGGTGCAACCGCAATTGTGATGGGCACCGAAGGAAAAGGCTTGCGCCGTTTAACAAAAGAAAATTGTGATTTGCTTGTCAAAATACCGATGTGTGGATCCGTTGAAAGTTTGAATGTTTCCGTCGCGACGGGGATTTTCTTATATGCAGCGGCGAGGGGACGATGATCTGCTTAGGGTCAGATTTTGTAGAAGTTAAATTAATCTTATGGAGAACCTGTTATGATTTCTGCCCCACCAAAACCCCTCGTCATTATTCATGGTTGGAGTGACGATGCACGCTCGTTTCGAAAATTGGCGCATGCTCTCGAAAAAGAATTAAATCGCACAGCACAGCAGATTAATTTAGCCGATTATGTGTCAATGGATGATGAAGTGACGTATGACGATTTGGTCGCGGCGATGATGAAAGCGTGGCAAGATAGAAGTTTACCCCAAACATTAAAAAGTGTTGATGTGGTGGTGCATAGCACGGGCGGATTAATTATACGACATTGGCTCATTAAATATTTTAAACCCGATCAAGCACCTATCGATCATTTGGTGATGTTGGCGCCCGCTAATTTTGGTTCGCCACTCGCGCACAAAGGGCAATCGTTTTATGGGCGCATTATAAAAGGGTTTAACAGTAAAAAAATATTTCAAGTGGGTAAAAAATTGTTAGAGGGTCTTGAGGTCGGGAGTGAATATACGTGGAATTTAGCGATGCAAGATCGTTTTGGCGATGCAATTTTTTATGATACAGACAAAATACTTTGTACAGTTTTGATTGGGAATACAGGCTATTCTGGCATTGCGGCAGCCGCCAATGAGAATGGTTCGGATGGAACGGTACGCATTTCATCGGCCAATTTAAACGGGGATTTTTTTGATATCGATTTTGGTTCAACGCCGCTGAAACCGGATTTTAAACGTTATCCCTCCAAAGGCAAAACAGCATTTGGCGTGATGGAGGGTGAAAATCATAGCACGATTGTTTTTAAAGATGGTGGGCCTAAAAATCCGACCACGCTAGAGCATATTGTGAAGGGGTTGACATTGGCGCCATCGGATTTTGCAGCGTGGTGCGATCAACTAGAAATAAAAAACCAATCGATTACAGATAATCTCGGCGCTAATGCGGGTGCGCATGGATTTCAGAATACGGTATTCTTTGTGCATGATCAATTTGATTTGCATGTGCAAGATTATTTTTTAGAATTTTATACCGATCACAATAAGCATTGGTTGACGGGATTGTTTTATGAAAATGTCATTGCCAATGTGCATTCATACACGCAAGATCAAAGTTATCGCAGTGTATATATCGATTGTTCGGTATTGTATCAGCAGTTAGAAAAAAAATGGGGGCATTTGCATTTAAGCTTAAGTGCGCTTCCTGAATTTAAGCAAAATAAAAACGTGGGTTATAGAACATTTACCGATGAAGATATTGGTTCTATTATTATTCCGAAAGAACATATTCATGATATGTTTATGTCGAATCGTACCTTATTGGTGCGTATGACATTGCGCCGCGAACAGGCGGATCATGTGTTTAGGATTAAAAAACTGGCTGATGTCACATAGTGCCGTGTAAAAAGGCTTTCATTTTAAACTAATATATTGTATATTTTTGAATTATTTAGTGAAGGATTCTGTCATGTCAATTGCTCCCTGCGTCTTATTGGTTAAATTGCCTTATAAAAATTCGTATTACGATTTTTATGTCAACTTGCCAGCCGCTTTAGGCATTCTTTCTGAGGTATTGCTCTCTCACGATATTGCACATGATATTTATGATATGCAGCTCAATGAATCTGCTGAAGATTTTTATCAACGGGTCGAATCGTTACAGCCAAAGATAATTGGGTTTAGTATGTTGACGTTTCGATATTTAGATAATTATAAATTTTTGAATGAAGTAAAAGCACGGTTTCCAAAAATTCCTATTGTGGTGGGCGGCCCGCATGCATCTACTTTTCGTGAAGAGATTCTTAAGGAATGTTCGGCGGTTGATATTGTTGTTCCGTTAGAAGGCGAAGATATATTGGTTGAGCTGTGCCAGCATAAGCCATTAAAAGAAATTGATGGCATTATTTATAGAGAGCATAATGAAATTATACACACGGCACCGCGTGATTTTATTCAGAATTTAGATCAATACCCCTTTCCTAAGTTTTCAAAATTTGATCTTACTAAATATTCTGCAATTCCCGTGATTACTTCGCGCGGCTGCCCTTATAGTTGTATTTATTGTCCTATTGCAACAACGATTGGCAAAAAATGGCGTGCTAAAAGCTCAGCATTTGTGGTAGATGAATTAGCCTATTGGGCAGATCGTGATATTCCGCATGAAATTCAGATCGAAGATGATAATTTTACATTGGATATGAATCGTGTGCGGCAGATTTGCGAGGGGATTAAAAAACGCGGGCTGCTCAAGAAATTAAATTTAGGTTTGGGCAATGGGATACGTGCCGATCGGGTGAATTTAGAATTACTAACACTCATGAGGGAAATTGGCGTTAATGTGCTTGCTTTCGGTGTTGAGTCAGGGGTTGATCAAACGTTAAAAACTCTAAAAAAGGGTGAGGATCTTGCAACGATCGAGAAGGCTATTCAATTAGCTTGTGGTTTAGATTTTGATGTACAACTTTTCTTTGTTATAGGTGCGCCGAGCGAAACGGAAGATGATGTTCGCACATCCATCGCGCTTTCTCAAAAATATCCGGTTGTGGATATTGCGTTTTATCATTTAATTCCCTTTCCAGGGACAGAACTTTATGAGTGGGTAAAAGCAAATAATAGATTTAGATTTAAAAATCCCGATTATTTAAATAATGCGTCGCATTGGGTGAATGAACCATTGTTTACGACGGATGAATTGGGTATCGAAAAAAGAAAAGAACTGTATCATTTGGCGAATACTTCTGGGCGAAAATATACAAATAAAATCATGAGCCAAAAAATGGCGAAGCGATTATCGCAGAAATATCATTTGCCGTATTCCTTTGTGTATCCGTCCGTTGCCTTTGCACGTCAGTCGACAGTTAAAAAGATTTTAAAGAAGATGGTGCGTGCGAAGAGATATAACTGATTGTCAGTTCATGCGAAAAGGTTGGTCATGAGGATGTAAGTCGGGTTAAGCTCAGAATTTTTTGCATCGTCATCCCGGAAAATGCGAAGCATTTATCCGGGATCCAGGGAACGCTTTAGTTCTGCACGTTGATTCCCCTGGATTCCGGATATTGTTGCGCTTTTGGCGCAACAATTCCGGAATGACAAGGAAAAGAGAGTTGTCATCCCGGAAAATGCGAA
>MGXQ01000001.1:6878-19336 GCA_001801405.1 Gammaproteobacteria bacterium RIFCSPHIGHO2_02_FULL_42_13
TTCTGCACGTTGATTCCCCTGGATTCCGGATATTCCGCCTTCGGCGGAATTCCGGAATGACGAAGTGGCGAACCAATCGGTCTCAGCTCAGAGGACGCTTCGCTTGCTTCTGAGCTGAGGATACTATGATAACATCTCTTCCGCATGCGCCAGCGTTTGTTTCGTGATTTTTATGCCGCCGGTCATGCGGGCGATTTCTTGAATTCTTTGCTCACGATCTAATAGTGCTATTTTAACTGCGGTGGAATTTTGTTCGGTGGTTTTTGTCACTTGATAATGATGATGCGCTTTAGCGGCGACTTGCGCCAAATGCGTGATGCATAGCGTTTGTGTCTTTTTGCCGAGTTGCTGCAATAATTTGCCGACGATTTCTGCTGTTGCGCCGCCAATGCCGACATCCACTTCATCAAAAATTAATGTCGGCGTGTTGCTATATTCTGCCGTGATGACTTGAATGGCCAAGCTAATGCGTGATAGCTCGCCGCCGGAGGCGATTTTTTTGAGTGGCGCAGGTGGGTGTCCAGGGTTGGCGCTGACCATGAATATAATTTTTTCTAACCCGTGTGCGGAGAGTTCTTGTTGTGTGTCAAATTGAATTTCAAATACACCGCCTGGCATACCTAAATGTTGAATGTTGTTGGTAATCAATGCATTTAGTTTTTTGGCTGCTTTTTTTCGGCCGTCGGATAATTGCTTGGCTATTTTATAATATTCTGTTTCAACTTTTTGAATTTGCGCTTGTAACTTCGCTAAAAGTTCGTCTTTGTTTTCCAATTGGCCGAGTTCGGCTTGCATGGATCGATGTAGTTCAGGTAATTCTTCGGGTTTGATGTGATGCTTGCGCGACAAATCATAAATTTTTGATAATTTTTGTTCGAGCCAATTTAATCGTTCAGGATTTAAATCTGTCTGATCTAAAAATTGTTTTAATTCGTTTAGTGCTTCTTCGCTTTGAATTGAGGCGCCATTTAATAATTCAGCGGCGGCTAATAATTTTGGGTCAAATTCTGCGATGGATTGCGTCGCTTGATGAGCGGTGATTAAGAGCGATAAAACTGACGGCATATCATGATGATCCAGTGCGTCAATCGCGGTTTGACAATTTTGCAATAATTGATCGGCATTTGATAATTGTTTATGTTCTTTATCGATGGCCTGAATATCTTCGGTCGTGACGTCTAATTCATCGAGTTCTTGAATTTGATAAGTTAAGAATTCAATGCGCGATGAGGCGTTTTGATTAATTTGGTTTAAATGATCAACGTCTGCTTGCAGTGTGTGCCAATTATTATAGAGGCGTTGTATTTGTTGCATCAGCTCGCCATGCTGTGCAAAATCATCCAGCAATTGTCGTTGCTTGTGCGCTTGTGTGAGCGTTTGAAATTCATGTTGCCCATGAATATCAATTAGCATTTCGCTGAGTTCGCGCAAGGTTTGCAGCGTGGCCGGTGAGCCGTTGATATAACTTTTGCTGCGACCATCTTTATGAATGATGCGTCGCACTATGCATTCATTTTCATTATCGATATCATTTTGTTGCAAAAATGTTTTTGCAAGCGGAATATTTTTAATGTCAAATAGTACAGTAATTTCGGCTCGATCATTTCCTTTTCGAATGATATCTGTTGATGCGCGTTTGCCTAAAGCTAATTCCATGGCGTCAATGGTAATGGATTTGCCCGCGCCGGTTTCACCGGTTAAGACATGCATGCCTTCTTGAAATTCTAAATGGAGTTCGTCGATGATCGTAAAGTTTTTTATGTAGATTTCCGTTAACATAATGGTTGCATTTAACCCCAGTGTAATTTGCTGCGTAGTGTTTCAAAATAACTATAATCAATCGGGTGAATGAGTCGCAAGTGTTCTTTCATTTTTTTAATCTTGACGGTTTGATTAGCTTCAACAGCAAGATAGATATCGCTATCGCCACTGATGCAGGCGGTGATCTCGTTTTCTTTTGTGACCGTAATGGATAAATCTGCATCGGCATTAATAACAATCGGACGACTGGTTAATGTGTGCGGAAACATAGGCATTAAAACAATTGCATTGAGGGCAGGGTGCAAAATGGGGCCGCCGCCGGATAATGAATAGGCGGTTGAACCTGTCGGTGTTGCAACAATTAATCCATCGGCTTTATGGTGACACATAAATTTGTCATCGACATAAATATCAAAGTGAATCATTTTCGCCATGGTTTTTGAGGAGAGCACCATTTCGTTGACAGCGATACACTGGTTGTTGTTAACTTGTGCGCTGAGCAAGAAGCGTGTTTCTTCGTAATATTGACCGTCCAGTATGGCCGATAAGCGGGTTTCAATTTCGTCTGGACAAATATCAGTTAAAAAGCCTAAACTGCCACGATTGATGCCCAAAATGGGCAAGTTTTGTTTAATGACAAAGCGTGCGACATGCAGCAAACTGCCATCACCACCGACGACGATGAGTAAATCGCAATGTTGATCCATATTCGAAAGATCAGCCGTTGTGAGATCATTGCCAGGTAATAGGTCATGTGTTTTGGTTTCGAGCACAATTTCGAGCTGTTTAGCTGATAAAAAATCGACCAAACCATGCAATGTTTGTGAAACAGGGGTAGTATTGCGTGTGGCGATGAGGCCAATGCGAGTAAATTGTTTTGTCATACATAAATAATAACGAATTTTTTGCAGAATTGCTCGAATTTTGTAGAATGGTGTCTTCACTCAATAGGGGCGTATATGGGTTCTCAGTTAGATGAACGGTCATGGCAGTTATTGCAGCAGTTGATTCGTCGTTATATTCATGATGGTCAACCGGTTTCTTCAAAGACGTTGTCTGAGGTGCCTGAAATTGCCTTGAGTTCTGCGACGGTTCGTCATGTGATGGCTGATTTAGAACAGTGTGGTTATGTGGCTTCACCGCATACATCGGCGGGTCGCATTCCGACAGAGCAAGGGTATCGTTTGTTTGTCGATCATTTGCTTACAACCGGTTCGTCTGTTTGTGATGACATGGAGCATTTAAAAGAACGATTGGAAACACGACAGATCACCAGTGATTTATTGAAGACAACCTCGGAGTTGTTATCGGATATGACGCATTGTGTGGGGTTGGTAACAGTACCCAAACATAATCAGGTTAATTTAGAACATATTGAGTTTATTTCGTTAAATCAGAAGCGCGTATTAGTGATTTTGGTGTTTAGCAATAATGATGTACAAAATCGTATTATTCATACAGATCGACACTATACAACGCGAGAATTACAGCATGCGGCCGCTTTTTTAAATCGAGAATATTTGGGTAAAGATTTAATGGTCATTCGTGCCGCATTGTTGTCATCGATGCAACAAGATCGTAAGAACATGGATGATTTAATGCATATGGCCATTGTCATGGCCGATCAGGCATTAAAAGTTGATTTACATCAGGATGCTTATTTAATTTCGGGGCAGTCGCATTTATTGAACATGGCGGATATGACGAATATTGATCGTTTGCAAGCGTTGTTTGAGGCGTTTAAACAAAAGCAGATATTGTTAGGGGTGTTAAATCAGTGTATACAAACGGATAGCGTACAGATTTTTATAGGCAAGGAAGCTGGATCGGATGTGTTCGATAATTTTAGTTTTGTGACAGCGCCTTATATGGTGGGTGATGAAGTATTGGGGGTGTTGGGCGTGATCGGACCGACTCGCATGCCGTATGATAAAGTAATTTCGGTGGTGGATATGACCGCTAAAATGTTAACGTCAGCCTTGAAAAGTGGGTAATAAACCCTTATGTTCTGTGGAAGAGGTATCAATCATGATGGACAATCGTAAAAATAATCTTTGGAATAATGAAAAATTTCGCAGCAACAAACCGGCGTCGCAGAAAGACAAACCGTTACAGGAGGGAGATTCCTTGTTAGAAGAACAAATCGAAGAAGAAATTAAAGATATCGAAGCGCTTGAAAAAGAAGTCGAACAAGCTATTGCGGATCATCCCACCATTATCGAATTGCGCGTTGAAGTGCAGAGTCTGAAAGATGAATTAAAAGACAGTCATGATAAATTATTGCGAGCACATGCCGAGATGGAAAACGTGCGTCAGCGTTCTGTACAAGATATTGAAAAAGCACATCGCTATGGATTAGAGAAATTTATTAATGGGTTGTTACCGGTTGCGGATGGTTTAGAGGCGTCATTAAAAAATTGCGCAGTAGAAAATAATCCGGTAATAGATGGCGTTAAATTAACGTTGAAAATGTTCTTAGATGCGCTCGATAGATTTGGTGTTAAACAAATTAATCCACAAGATCAAAAGTTCAATCCGCAATTACATGAAGCGATGTCGATGCAGAAACGTGAAGATGTCGAGCCCAATGTTGTGATCGATGTGATGCAAAAGGGATATGAAATCAATGGTCGGCTGATTCGTCCGGCGCTCGTGGTGGTGTCGAGTGAGTAAATACTTTGGATAAATGATGCCAACTCAGCACTGTTGCGATATTGCGTTTTTGATCTGTATCCCCGCCGTAGATTAAAAACGCTTGTTCTTGCATTTGAGTCAATTGATCCCAGTAGTAAAGGGTCTCAAAAAAATCATTTGCAATTGTTCTTGATGACTTAATTTCAATGGGGGTGAGATATGTTGCTTGTTTGATGAGGCAGTCTATTTCGTGTCCTGATTTATCTCGCCAAAAATATAACTCGGGTGTTTTTCCGCTATTATAAAACGTTTTTACGAATTCAGAGATGATAAATGTTTCAAACAAATAACCTTTGATGTAGTGTGTTGAGAGTTGTTTAGAGTTTTCTATATCTAGCAATGAGCAGACGATCCCTGTGTCATAAAAATATAGTTTGGGTGATTTGGTTAACTGTTTCCCAAAATTATTGTGATACGGTTGTAATAAAAATACAATATAACTGGTTTCTAATAAAGAAATCCAAGCGCGGGCGGTAACATGTGTGATGCCACAATCGGCTGCTAATGAGGAGAGATTGAGTAATTGTCCGGTACGTGCAGCACACAGTTTTAGGAACTTGTGAAAAACAGACAAGTCATGCACATTTTTGATTTGGCGAATATCGCGTTCTAAATAGGTGCGAATGTAATCAGGATACCAATCCGTTGGTTTGATTTTATGCTTGTATATGCGAGGATAGAGACCTTGAAATAATATGTCTTCAAGATGTGAGAGTTGATAATGATTATTCGCCAGTTCGGTGGTACTAAAAGGCAGTAGCGTTAATAGTGAGATTCTGCCCGCTAACGTTTGTGAGATTGATTCTAGTAGCAAGAAATTTTGCGAACCAGTTAAAATGAATTGTCCGGGTTTATCATTCTGATCGACATGTGTTTGAATATAAGAAAACAATTCGGGCACATGTTGTATCTCGTCCAGAATAGCGCCATCACAATAATCCGTAAGAAATCCACGGGGATCGGTTTTGGCATATTGCCGAATATCTAAGTCTTCCAGGGAGGCATACTTGTAGTTGGGAAAGGCATGTTTGGCGAGGGTTGTTTTGCCCGATTGTCGTGGGCCAACCAGAGCTACGACAGGCATCTTTTTTGCTATCTCTTTGATTTTTCTTGATAATTGTCTTTTAATCATGATTTACAATATAGCTGATGTTTGCTAAATTGTCAATACGATTTACAATTTAGCCGATTTTTGAGATAAGAGGATATTTAATTTCTTTTTCATTGAAAACAAAAATTTTGCCCCCATATAACGATTCAAGACAGATTGTTTGATTAAATTTAAAGCGAACAGGAGCAAAAGAAAATGGCAGATATTATCGGAATTGACTTAGGCACGACCAACTCGTGTGTGGCCATTATGGAAGGCAAGAAGACGCGCGTGATCGAGAACATCGAGGGTCGCCGCACAACTCCGTCCATCGTGGCTTATACGGACGGGGGCGTTTTATGTGGTGAAACCGCCAAGCGACAAGCGGTGACTAATCCAAAGAATACGATGTATGCGATTAAGCGATTGGTAGGTCGTAAGTTTCAGGATGATGTCGTTCAACGCGACATTGGCATGGTTCCATATAAAATTGTTCAGGCGGACAATGGTGATGCGTGGGTTGAGGCGAAAGGCGAGCGTTTAGCGCCTCCGCAGGTTTCCGCAGAAGTGTTGCGTAAGATGAAAGAAACGGCCGAAAATTATTTAGGTCGACCGGTGACGCAAGCCGTGATTACGGTGCCGGCTTATTTTAATGATTCACAGCGTCAAGCCACAAAAGATGCGGGCAAAATCGCTGGTCTTGAAGTGAAACGAATTATCAATGAGCCGACGGCGGCGGCATTGGCTTATGGTTTGGACAAACATAAGGGCGATGCGACGATTGCGGTATACGATTTAGGTGGCGGTACGTTTGATATTTCAATTATCGAAATAGCGGATGTTGATGGCGAACATCAATTCGAAGTGTTATCGACAAACGGTGATACATTTTTAGGTGGTGAGGATTTTGATAAACGCGTCATTGATTATTTAGTCGATGAGTTTAAAAAAGATAGCGGTATTGATTTGCGTAACGATTCGTTGGCGTTACAACGACTCAAAGAATCGGCTGAAAAAGCGAAAATCGAATTGTCTTCAACGACGCAAACAGATGTTAATTTGCCCTATATTACGGCGGATGCGAGCGGTCCAAAACATTTAAACATTAAAATTACACGCGCCAAGCTGGAGTCGTTAGTAGATGATTTGGTACAGCGCACGGTTAAACCATGTGAGATTGCATTGAAAGATTCAGGCAAAAGTCTGAGTGATATTTCAAAGGTGCTTTTAGTCGGTGGTCAAACACGCATGCCGAAAGTGCAAGAGCTTGTAAAAGATTTCTTTGGTAAAGACCCCAGTCATGATGTCAATCCGGATGAAGCGGTGGCGATTGGTGCTGCCATTCAAGGCGCGGTGTTGTCTGGCGAAGTGAAGGATGTGTTGTTGTTAGATGTCACGCCCTTATCATTAGGGATTGAAACCTTAGGTAGCGTGATGACAAAATTAATTGATAAAAACACAACGATTCCAACCAAGGCAAGCCAAGTGTTTTCGACGGCGGATGATAATCAAAGTACGGTGACGATTCATGTGTTACAGGGCGAGCGTCAAATGGCGTCGGCAAATAAATCGTTGGGTCGCTTTGATTTAGCGGGTATTCCGCCAGCGCCGCGCGGTATGCCGCAAGTTGAAGTAACATTCGATATCGATGCTAATGGTATTTTAAATGTGTCTGCGAAAGATAAAGCGACGGGCAAAGCGCAATCGATTGTGATTAAAGCGTCGAGTGGTTTGTCAGAGGGTGAAGTCGAAAAAATGGTGAGAGATGCACAAGAGCATGCTGACGAAGATAAAAAATTCCAAGAACTAGTTGGCGCGCGCAACCAAGCGGACGCCTTGCTTCACAATGTTGAAAAAACCTTGAAAGAATCAGGTGATAAAGTTGAAGCGAGCGAAAAAGCGGCGATTGAAAAAGCGGCGAAGGAATTGAAGGATGTGTTAAAGGGCGATGATAAGGCACTCATTGACGCAAAAGTGCAAGTTTTAACACAAGCGTCTTCAAAGATGGCCGAACGCATGTACAAAGAAGCCGGCGCACAGCAACAAGGACAGCAGGGGGCAGAACAAACTGCCGAAGAAGGTCGCGCCAAGACGGATGATGTGGTGGATGCGGAATTCGAGGAAGTGAAGGACGAAGAGAAGGATAAATAAAAAGCATCGTCTTCCGGAATCCAGGGGATCGAAGTGTATAGCTAGTGTATATATGGCTAAAGCATTCCCTGGATCCCGGATAATTTCGCTTTGCGAAATTTCCGGGATGACGGTTATTTTTTTCCCGTCGTTTTGGAATTGTTATTCCAGCAGTTTCGTCATTCCGGAATTCCGCCGCAGGCGGAATATCCGGAATCCAGGGGAGTCGACGTGCGGAACTAAAGCGTTCTCTGGATCCCGGAAATTTCGCTTTGCGAAATTTCCGGGATGACGATAAAGAGATTGGATTGATGTAACAGCGAGTTGAATTTTGTACCGGTTCCCAAAAGGCCGGTATTCGTTTTTGTACTGGGGAAAAACCATGTCACAGCAACAAGATTATTATAGTGCATTAGGTGTCGCGCGAAACGCTAGTGAAGCCGAAATAAAAAAAGCTTTTCGTAAATTGGCGATGAAGCATCATCCTGATCGTAATGAAGGCAACAAACAATCCGAAGAAGAATTTAAAAAAATCAAAGAAGCCTATGACATTCTTTCTGATGTTGAAAAACGTAAAATGTACGATCAATTTGGTCATGCCGGCATAAACCAGCAAGGTTTTGGTGGTGGCGGCCCGGGTGTGAATGTTAATTTTGAAGATGTGTTTGGCGACATCGGTAATATTTTTGGTGATATTTTTGGGGGAGGGGGTCGCTCACGTGGTCGACGTCATGCATCAGGTCAACCGGGTGCGCACTTGCGTTATGAGTTAACGGTTTCGTTGGAAGAAGCTGTTTATGGTGCAACACGCCAAATTAAAATTTCTACGCTAGCAAAATGTAAGACTTGTGATGGTTCCGGCGCTAAAAAAGGCAGTAAGCCGATAAAATGTTCCGAATGCGAAGGTGCTGGTCAAATTAGCGTGCAACAAGGATTTTTTTCAATTCAACAAACTTGTCCAACCTGTCATGGTCGCGGACAGGTGATTGGTGATGCGTGCTCGGATTGTCATGGTCAAGGACGCACGCAACAAACCAAAACGTTGTCCGTAAAAATTCCTGTGGGTATTAATGTTGGCGATCGCATTCGTTTAACGGGAGAAGGTGAGGCTGGTGCGCAAGGTGGAGCTGCGGGTGATTTATATGTCGAAATTAATATTGAACCGCATGCATTATTTACGCGCAAAGGTAATGATCTATATTGTGACATACCCATTGATTTTACAATGGCGGCATTAGGTGGTGAATTGGATGTACCGACACTGGAGGGACGCATTAAGTTGAAAATACCGCCTGAAACACAGACGGGCAAATCGTTTCGCTTGCGTGGAAAAGGTGTGAAATCAGTACGCGATGGTTTGAAAGGTGATATTTTCTGTCGTATCATGGTAGAAACGCCAGTGCGCTTAAAAGACACACAAAAGCAATTGTTGTTGGAGTTGCGCGAGCAATTGGATAAAGATGCTGTGGATCATCGTCCGCAAGCGCATGATTGGTTTAAGAATGTGAAACAATTTTTTGATCAACCCAAGAATAAATAAAAATGTGAAGATTGCCCCGCGGTTTGCCGCGGATATTTTTATTTCTAAAGATGGTTTTTAATGAGGAATAGCACATGGATAGAGTACCCATGACCGTAAAGGGCGAAGTAGCATTACGTGATGAATTGCAGCGATTAAAGCACGAAGATCGGCCTAATATTACGAAGGCGATTGCGGAAGCCAGAGCGCATGGTGATTTAAAGGAAAACGCGGAATATCATGCTGCACGCGAGCGACAAAGTTTTATTGAAGGACGCATTCAAGATATCGAAAGCAAGTTATCGCGCGCACAAGTGATCGATATTGCTAAAGTCCCACATCAAGGTCGTGTTGTGTTTGGCTCGACGGTTCAGTTGTATAATGTCGATACGAGCGAAGAGGTGGTGTATCACATTGTTGGTGAAGATGAATCGGATATTTCAAAAAATAAAATTTCTATAAATTCACCCATCGCACGTGGCCTTATTGGCAAATCGGAAGGTGATGAAGTCACTATTGTCACGCCAGGCGGCGAAATTCATTATGAAGTGACAGAAGTGCAGTATGTCTAATGCCATCCCTTTATGACACAATCCAAAAGCAGTAAAAATTGGCTCACCGAACATTTTAAAGACGGCTATGTCAAACAAGCCAAAGACGCCGGTTATCGTGCGCGGTCTGCGTATAAATTATTGGAAATTCAAAAAAAAGATCATTTGATCAAGCCTGGTATGGTGATTGTCGATTTGGGTGCGGCGCCCGGTGGATGGTCGCAGGTAGCGGTGGAATTGCTGAAAGGGCGAGGCCAAATGTTTGCACTTGATATTTTGCCGATGGAGCCTATTTCTGGAGTCGACTTTATTCAGGGTGATTTTACTGACAATCAGGTGTTTGACGAATTTCTGCGTCATTTGGATGGTCGCAAGGTAGATTTAGTTTTATCCGATATGGCGCCAAATTTGAGCGGTATTTCGGTGACGGATCAGGCGAGATCGATTTATTTAGCGGAATTGGCGTTGGATTTTGCTGAACGAGTGTTGAAACCGGAGGGTAAGTGCTTGACCAAGGTTTTTCAAGGCGCCGGCTTGCCGGCTTACCGTAAGGCTTTGGAGGCGACCTTTAAAAAAGTGGTGGTTCGCAAACCCAAAGCATCGCGTGACCGCTCTGCTGAGATTTATTTATTGGGCACTGAGCGCGAGCGGGCTGTAAATTAGGGCCTGAGTTAGGTATCATAGAGTTTTATTCAGTTGATCAGAGGGTAATACATTGCGCAAAGATCTAATAAAAAACCTGTTATTATGGGTTGTCATCGCGGTCATTTTATTTGCGATTTTTCATAATTTCGGCCCGCCGGATATTGCGACTAGTAACAAGTTGAGTTATTCGCAATTTATGCGCGAAGTCCAAGACGGCAAAGTTTCATCTGTGACGATTACTAATCAAAATATTACGGGAAAGACGCAGTCGAATCAGACGTTCAGTACATATTTGCCGATGATAGATCAAAGCTTGTTGCCACAGTTATTAAGTAAAGGCATTGAGGTGCGCGGTACTGCGCCTGAGCAACAAGGTCTTTTAGCGCAGATATTCATTTCTTGGTTTCCCTTCTTGTTGTTGATTGGTTTATGGTGGTTTTTTATGCGTCAACAAATGGGCGGCGGGCGTGGTGGTGCGCTGTCGTTTGGTCGTAGTCGTGCGCGTTTATTAAGCGAGGGGCAAGTACGCATCACATTTAAAGATGTGGCAGGTTGTGATGAAGCCAAAGAAGAAATTAGCGAAGTCGTGGAATTTTTAAAAGATCCCGGTAAGTTTCAAAAATTAGGAGGTCGTGTGCCGCGAGGTGCCTTATTAGTTGGCGCGCCAGGTACAGGTAAAACATTATTAGCGAGAGCGGTTGCGGGCGAAGCAAAAGTGCCTTTTTTTAGTATTTCAGGTTCAGACTTTGTGGAAATGTTTGTGGGTGTCGGCGCGTCACGTGTGCGTGATATGTTTGAACAGGCAAAAAAACAAGCGCCGTGTATTATCTTTATTGATGAATTAGATGCGGTCGGTCGTCATCGTGGTGCTGGTTTAGGTGGTGGACATGATGAGCGTGAACAAACATTAAATCAGTTATTGGTTGAAATGGATGGTTTTGCTGGCAACGAAGGCGTCATTGTGTTGGCTGCGACAAACAGACCCGATGTGTTAGATCCTGCCTTGTTACGTCCGGGCCGATTTGATCGCCAAGTCATTGTGCCGTTACCGGATGTGCGTGGTCGAGAGCAAATTTTAAAAGTCCATTTAAAGAAAGTGGCGATGAGCAAAGATGTGAAAGTGAGCATTATTGCACGTGGGACACCGGGGTTGTCGGGTGCGGATTTAGCGAATTTAGTGAACGAGGCGGCATTATTGGCAGCGCGGATAAATAAACGTTCTGTGCATATGGCTGAACTTGAAAAGGCAAAAGATAAAGTTTTAATGGGTACTGAGCGCCGTTCAATGGTGATGAGCGAAGAAGAAAAACGATTAACAGCCTATCACGAAGCGGGACACACGATTGTTGGACGTTTGATGCCAGTGCATGATCCTGTTTATAAGGTCACCATTATCCCTCGTGGACGCGCATTAGGTGTGACGATGTTTTTGCCTGAAAAAGACCGTTACAGCATGTCGAAAGAGCGAATTGAATGTCAGATATCCAGTTTGTTTGGTGGCCGTATTGCCGAGGCTTTAATATTTGGTCCAGATTGCATTACAACGGGCGCCGCGAATGATATTCATCGCGCAACCGAGTTAGCACGTAATATGGTGACGCAATGGGGCTTGTCTGACAACCTGGGGCCTATTACGTATGGCGAAGATCAGGGTGAAATTTTCTTAGGCCAGTCTATGGTGATGAGACATAAAGAGCTTGCAGACGATACTGCCAAACAGATCGATAAAGAAATAAGGATGATTATTGATCGCAATTATAAGCGTGCTGAAAAAGTCTTAGAAGATCATCGTGATATTTTAGAGGCGATGTCAAAGGCGCTGATGAAATACGAGACGTTAGACAACGATCAGCTAGATGATGTAATGGAAGGTAAAGATCCAAAACCGCCGGCGGATTGGCACGATGATAATAATCATGATGAAGCAGAGTCGGTGGAATCAAAAGAAACACCTCCAGAGACGGATGACTAAAATATCTGGATTCCGGATATTGTTGCGCAATGGCGCAACAATTCCGGAATGACGAGAAAAAAAGAACCGTCATCCCGGAAAATCTGCGTAGCAGAT
>MGXQ01000002.1:0-12150 GCA_001801405.1 Gammaproteobacteria bacterium RIFCSPHIGHO2_02_FULL_42_13
AATACCATAATCGAAATTGTGAAAAATCAACTTTATTCGCATCTTCCATGGCTTTCACAAAATCATCGCACGTCACTGCCTGACCATCATGGCGTTCAAAATATAAATCCATGCCGCGACGAAACCCCTCTAGGCCCAACAAGACACGCATCATGCGAATCACTTCCGCACCTTTTTCGTAAATGGTCATCGTATAAAAATTATCGATTTCCATATAAGAATCGGGGCGAACAGAATGCGCAAGTGGTCCGGCATCTTCCGGAAATTGCAACTCTCTCAAGCGCTGAACCTGTTCAATGCGCGAGACGGTCTGTGATGTCATATCTTCCGAAAACGTTTGATCCCGAAATACGGTCAACCCTTCTTTTAATGACAATTGAAACCAATCGCGACAGGTCACACGATCGCCCGACCAGTTATGAAAATACTCATGCGCTACCACGCCCGCGATACGCCCATATTCCGCATCCGTTGCCGTATCCGATCGTGCAAACACACAAGATGAATTAAAAATGTTTAATCCCTTATTCTCCATCGCGCCCACATTAAAATCATCAACGGCCAAAATCATAAACAAATCTAAATCATATTCACGTCCATATTTTTCTTCATCCCAACGCATGGCTTGCTTTAAGACATCCATCGCATGAAAACATTTGTCACGATTGCCCTTTTCACAAAAGAGACGCAAAGTAATTTTACGGTCGGAGCATGTCACAAAATGATCTTCAATAAATTCTAAATCACCGGCCACGGCAGCGAACAAATAACAAGGTTTTAAAAACGGATCTTCCCATTTTATCCAATGACGCCCCCCTGACGAATCGCCAGAATCCACTAAATTACCATTGGACAATAAAATCGGATAACTTTTTTTATCCGCCGCAATCGTCGTGGTGAATTTCGACAAAACATCGGGACGATCGAGAAAATAAGTAATGCGACGAAACCCTTCGGATTCGCACTGCGTACAATAAATGCCGCTGGACTTATATAAACCCATCAATACTGTATTATCTTGCGGTTTGATTTCTGTTGTAATCTCCAATTCACCGCTTTCGGGAAAATCCACAATCGTCAATGTTTCATCCGTTAACTCATATCGCCGATCTAATATCGTTTGGTTGTCGATTTTGATCGACACTAATTTTTGTTCTTTTCCATCGAGCACCAATATATCGCCACTCTCAGAAGAAGCAGGATTTTTGCGAATATGCATGTGATTGGTCACAATCGTCACGTCTTCATTTAAGTCGAAATACAAATCGGTTGTATCAATTAAATGACTCGGGACTTTATAATCTTTTCGATATTTTATTGTTGGTTTTTTGTTTTGTTTCATGGCTTTCCTCTTCATTAAAATTGATGACAACATTACTATTTATTCAGCATCTCTAAAAACGCATCATGCGCATCCTGCTCTTCTTTGGTTGCTCTTACAACCGATAACGCTGGATGTTGCTCCTCTTCACGTCGAAACGTTGTTGTGCGTCGCCGCGACGAATGTGATTGCGCTTCCGCAAACAACACCGATTGACCACCTGTCATCGCCAAATACACGAACGCCAACAGCTCTGCATCTAACAATGCACCATGCAATGTTCGATTCGTTGCATCAACACCGTAACGCTTACATAATGCATCTAAACTATTCCGCTGCCCGGGATGCAGTTTACGCGCCAACATCAACGTATCAAAAATCTCACAGTGATTATTCAATTTACCTAATGCAGAACGCATCAATTTTAACTCGTAATCAATAAAACCCACATCAAATGGCGCATTGTGAATCACCACTTCTGCATCTTTAACAAATTCACACAACGATTCTGCCACCGTCGAAAATTTTGGCTTGTCTCGTAAAAATTCATTCGTAAGCCCATGCACCGCTAACGCACCCGGATCACTTTCACGCTCAGGATTTAAATAATAATGGAAATTATTCCGTGTCACGCGACGATCTACAATTTCGACGCACCCGATTTCAATAATGCGGTGGCCGTCGCTAGTGTTTAATCCCGTGGTTTCAACGTCGAGTGATACTTGTCGCATATAGTAATCCTCTGAGATTCATTTTATAGTTCATCTATCGCCTTGTTAGCCAACCGATCCGCCAACTCATTATACTTATGTCCCGCATGTCCTTTGATCCAAGACCATTTTATTTCATGCCGCGCAACTTCTTCATCCAAACGTTGCCAAAGATCTATATTTTTTACCGGTTTTTTATTCGCTGTCGTAAATCCGCGCTTCTTCCAATTCGCCAACCACTCTGTCATGCCATCTTTAACATATTTGGAATCCGTCGTGAGCTCAATTTTGCAAGAACGTTTTAATGACGCCAACGCCTGAATCGCTGCCATCAATTCCATGCGATTATTGGTCGTATGCGCTTCGGCACCATATAAATGCTTTTCACGACCCTCATAACATAAAACGGCGCCCCAGCCACCGACGCCCGGATTGCCTCGACAAGCCCCATCTGTATAGATTTCAACAATCTTACTCACGTCGCATCCCCTGCGTCATTGGTTTTACCAATCCATCAGGCACCACATCGGCTGCCGCAGACCATTGCACACGATCCGCATATATCCCAAACCGTTTCTTTTGCGCAATGAGGATATATACGCCTCCAAATATTGGAAACAACATTTTCCCGATCATATCTAAAACAGCATACACCGATTGCAAACGATGACCTTGAACTCTTGGTAAATAAAACACATGTTTTTCTTCAACGATATCAAAGTTCAATAATTTCAACCAATCTTTAACGCGCCATGAAAAACGAAATTTACCCGACCACGGCGCCTGTTTACGAAATGTAAATAAACGGCGTAATCCTAACAAACTCAGCGGATTAAATCCCACTAAAACCATATAACCCTGGGGTGCCAATGTCATTTCCGCTTCTCTCAAAACCTGATAAGGATCTTTCGAAAATTCTAACACATGCGGCAACACAATAGTTTGCACGCTATAGGGTGAAATAGGTAACGCCTCATAATCCGCTTGAACACAATCATCATCTTTCTTGTCATGATGCGCCTGCGGCGATAAAAAAATACGATTCTTAATCTGACTGCCATAAATCAAACGCTCCAGAAGAGGATCACCCAACATCAATAAATAATCACCTCGCGCCATCTTCCAAAATGAACCCAAATTCTGAGACTCGATGTTCATCAATAAACGACCAAACTTCGACTGTCGCCATGTTTCGATGTGTTCACCTTTGATCACTTCCATATTTCGCATACCCTATACTACCGTGAATTTAAACAAGAGACAAAAAGACATTGATGCCTAAAAATCAATCGGCTCTTGACATCACCAAAGAGCCCAGTAACATGCGCAAATGCGTTCATTGTTTTACAGAACATTATTTGTCATAATGGCGACGATAATTTTAACTGCCTGCGTTGCAAGCGGCTCAGGCACTGGCTTGGGTGACCCCAATCAACATATAAATTATCAATTTTCACGCAATATTTTTAGCATACTGGGTGACAGTTTCAATCTGCCTAATGAAACTCCCGAAAATCCAGCTGTACTAAAACAAATCAACTGGTTCGTAAGCCATCCTGCTTTCCTAAAGCGCATGGCCGAACAATCCAGACCATACCTGTACTATATTTTACAACAAGTCAATCGCCGAGGATTGCCGACAGAATTGGTTCTACTGCCCATCATCGAAAGCGCCTACAATCCGTTTGCTTATTCTTCTGTCGGTGCAGCTGGGTTATGGCAAATGATGCCAGGCACCGCGTCGGGCTTTGGACTTAAAGTGGATTGGTGGTACGATGGCCGACGAGATATTATCGCCTCAACGAATTCCGCCTTAAATTATTTATCCTATTTAGGCAATTATTTTAATGACAACTGGATGCTCGCCATTGCTGCATACGACACAGGAGAAGGACGCGTCAACTCGGCTATTCAACATAATTTGAAAGCCGGTCTCCCAACGGATTTTTTCAATTTACCTTTACCCGCCGACACAAAAACCTACGTACCAAAACTATTGGCGCTTGCTACCATCATCAAACATCCTTATGAATATCCAATTGATTGGCCAAATATCCCCAACGCGCCTTATCTGTCTGTTGTGAACGTTGGCTCACAAATCGATTTATCGCGCGCAGCAAAAATGTCTGATCTGTCGTTACAAACATTATCTAGGCTCAATCCGGGATTTAATCGTTGGGCTACCGACCCTGATGGGCCGTACACCATCGTATTGCCCATTGATAAAGCGGCGCGTTTTCAAGAAGCCTTAAATAATTTAGAACCCAACCAGCGCGTCACCTGGATACGTTATACGGTCAAAAACGGCGACACATTAAGCGTCATCGCGTACAAAAATAAAACGACCACGGATCTTATCAAAAAAGTTAATCGCATTAAATATAATAATATTCATGCCGACCAAGTGTTATTAATTCCATTATCCAGCAGTAAGCTGACCAGCATTGTGTTTCAATCTGAAAAACGTTATTTTAAATCTTCACACTCATTACCCGAAATCCACCTCACCACCTATCTCGTTCAGCACGGTGACACGCTATCAAAAATTGCAAAAAAATATCACGTCAAA
The DNA here is from genome assembly GCA_001801405.1 of Gammaproteobacteria bacterium RIFCSPHIGHO2_02_FULL_42_13. Classification (GTDB taxonomy): domain Bacteria; phylum Pseudomonadota; class Gammaproteobacteria; order UBA12402; family UBA12402; genus O2-02-FULL-42-9. The sequence continues at coordinate 4,601 of MGXQ01000002.1, forward strand.
GAATCAGCAATTCGATTTTGGAACGGACTCCGAACAAAACAAGAACTAACGGTTGGAGCCCAATTAATTATCTGGCCACATCGACAAAAATCACACACAACATCTACATCGAGACATTCCGGTAGTCCGAAAAGAATTACCTATCGCGTTAAATCCGGCGACACGTTATCCAACATCGCTTATCGATATAAAGTCAAAGCATCAAGCATCAAACACTGGAATCAATTAAGCTCTGATGTTGTTAAAGCCAATCAAATACTGGTGATGTATCGATAAGGAACCGGCAGGTAAACTGTAGGTTGGGCCGTGAGGCCCAACAAATTATTCCGTTGGGCTTCGCTCAGCACCAACCTACACTCATTCGCTTTTCTCCACCTTTCCACGCCACCGCTGCAGCATAATTGGGAACCGTATCAAATGCGCGTAACTGCCACTCGCTCGCCTCTTGATCTTTAATCGATAATATTTTCGCGAGAGGACCAAGCGTTACATCAAAATGATTCAATGCATAAAAAATACCTTTGCCGATGGCTTTTACAAACGCTTCTTTGCGCGTCCATGCATTATAAAACCCCGACACCTTTTGATCATCCGGTAATGCGCAATAGGCTTCAATTTCTTTCGCTGAAAAAAATCGATGCACGATCGCGTCCATCCGATCAACCGGTTGTTGATATTCAATATCCACCCCTATCGGATCATTTAACGTGATGGCAACCACGGCATAGTCTTTGCTATGCGACAAATTAAATTGTAAGGCGTGATTTAAAAATGGCTTGCCATGATCATTATATTCAAACGTGATTTCATCTGGCGCACAGGACAAATACTTAGATAACAAGATTCGCAAAATGGCATGCGACACAACAAAATGATTTTTATCACGAACAAATTTAAAGTGATCAACGCGCTTTTGTTCGATTGCATCTAATAATAACGGCCATCGCTCTTCTATCGGCACGTTCAAATCAATCAGCCACAGATCAACTTGTTCTGAATTTAATTGGAAATTGGATGTCATATTCATCGCAAAATTAACACGAGCAACATCACGATGAGCAACGCCACGCCAAATTGTTCCCAACGTCGCCATTTCGCCACACGACGAATACGAGCGACTGACAATCGTGCAGTCTCACGAATAGATTTTGCACTTTCTACAGTAAAATATTTAAACTCGTCCAATTTCAATAACTGAACCGATTGCGCAATACTCTTTCCCGCCTCGTTTGCCGCAGCCTCTAATTGCTGACAACTCTCATCCGCAACGCATCGAAATGTTTCCACCGCTTTTTGCATTTCGCTCAAATGCCTGTGGCTGTCTTGCGGCATGCGCGCAGACAATTCCACAACCATGTCTTCAAGTTTTTTGACACGCCGCATCAACTCTTCCCGCTGTTCAACAGCCTTATTATTCTTTTCCATAACTTGATTCATAATACACCTCTCATTAAATAAACTAACGCACTCGTCGCATCAGCCACAAACCAATACCTAAAAAAATCAACGTCGGCAACAGCGCACCCAAAAGTGGTGGCAATTGATACACCAAACTAAATGGCCCCAAAAACCGATTTAATAAATAAAAGAAAAAACTCACCGAAATGCCAGTCACCAAGCGCAACCCCATCGACACCGATCGCAAAGGCCCAAAAATAAAGGGAATGGCTAACAATATCATCACCAGTGTTGCAAACGGTTGAAAAACACGCTGCCAAAAAACAATTGAATAGGAATTCGTCTCAAAGCCATTCGCTTTGCGATCAACAATCAACTGTTGTAAACGCGACAACGAAACCGCGTTAGGATCCGCACTCGAAAATTGAAACAACTCCGGCTCCAATTTCACCGACCATTGTTCTTGATCGATCATTCGCGTCATTGTCGATTTTTTAGCAAAATCTGTTTCTTGCACATCACTCAACCACCACGCACCGTCATGATAATTTGCACGACGAGCAAAACTCGTCGCATTTAACTGATGATTCGCATCAAATTGATATTGCGTCACTCCCAATAATAAGGTTTGTGATAACACATTACTGATATGAATAAAGCGATCACCATCTCGCGCCCACATTCCTTGCCGCGTATAGAGCGCCTGCCCACCGCTCTTGGCAATAGTTTTTTTCATATCAGCCACGCGCATGGCCGCCGGCCCCACCCATTCACCCATTACTGTTATCACTATCAACACCGATAACGCACCAAAAAAAACAGATCGCGTAACTTGCCAAACCGAAACACCGGCCGTTCGCATCACAACCAATTCATGACTCGATGCCAAATATCCCAAACCCAATAAACTGCCAATTAATCCAACCATAGGGAAAAACATATAAACCGATAACGGCAACATGAAAAAAACATACGATAGTGCAGACCATATCCCATAGGTACCCTTGCCGATATCACTCATTTGCGCCACAAACAATATAAAAATTTGCAAGCCCACTAACAAAAACAATACAAACAATGTTGTATACACAACGGTTAATCCAATGTAATTGCGTAAAATCTTCATTTTATATCAACCAACTAAGACAACGATTCGGTCGCGCAGAAACCATGGGATCTTTAGACCACAACCACCACGCCAATAGTAAAAACAATCCATGCACCCACCATACTCCCAACCACGGGGAAATTTTTCCGCGCTCTAACCAACTACGACTCACAAACAACATATTCACATAAATAATATAAATAAGCACGGCAGGCACGAGGCGCGCAAACCGCCCTTGTCGTGGATTGACGCGACTCAGCGGCACGCCTAACAATCCCAAAATGATCACCGATAAAGGCATGGATAAACGCCACTCCAATTCCGCCGCATATCCCAACTTTTTCCACTGGCGAATGAGCTGCGCGGTTGGCAATGCTTCTTCTCCCACATTATGTCCCGAAAATACAGGCGGACTCATCCGCACACCATAAGTACTGTATTTGATAACACGAAATGCGTGTTGACCAGGCACCCCCTCATACTGATAACCGGTATCCGTCACCAAATAATGTTCGCCCGTATGTGGATCCACACGCTCATAACCATGTTTTGCCGAAATAACGGTCCAATTTTCTGCATCCGATGTTTTGATCTTTGACATCGATTGTTTTGTTTGCGCAATGAATACATCATTCATAGATTGTCGATCACGCGACATTGCCTTCACATAAAATACTTTATCACCACTCTTTGTGGTTTGAAACCGCCCTGGCATCAACGTTTGAAAAACCGTACTCGACTCCGCCAAATCCATTAATTGATCGCGATGTAATTGCACAATCGGATTAACCCATATCGCTAAAATTCCAATAACCAATGCAACAAACAATGTATAGCTTGTGGTAATTTTAAATAACTCGCGACGACTCAAGCCGCATGCCAACAAAACAGTCATCTCGGAGTCCGCATACAATCGACCATAACCCAACAAAATACCGAGATATAATCCGAGCGGCAACAACATCGCATACAGAATGGGCACCTGACATAATACCAAGCGAAACAACATGTTCGCCGCATATTTACCGCTCGCGACAAATCCCAAATAGCGCACAAATTGATTGCACATGAAAATAAAGACGATTACCGTTGTAATCGCTAACAGCAAATTCAACACTTCTTTTGTCAGATAGCGCGTAATAATCTTCATGACGTCACTTAAGCTTGCAAAGGCATATATTTTTAGTACACTACATTTTAACAACTTTTTACCAGATAGAAATGAAATTTTCAAAAATGACTAAATGTGCAGATTTTTACCTAATGCCGGCAAACACAGTCACAGAGCAGTGGAAAACGGCATGCCGTCTACTGGCTAAAGCATTTGAACATAACCAAGACGCATATGTCCATGTGAACGATGCCGAAGCCGCTCATCAATTCAACGATTTACTCTGGACATTTCGAGATATCAGCTTTGTCCCCCACCAACTCGCTTTTGAATCAGCCGAAATCGATGCCCCCATAAAAATTGGCTATCAAGCACCTCCATCAGGTAAAAACAATATTCTCGTCAACCTAACCGATACGATACCTGATTTTTCTGACCTGTTTGATCGCATTATTGAAATTATCCCACAAGAAAAAACGGCTGAAATCAATGCGCGCAAACGATATAAAATTTATCAACAGAATGGTCGCGACATCAACACACATGATTTGAGAAAATAATGATGGAAAAATCATACGACCCAAAACAAATTGAAAATAATATTTATCAACAATGGGAATCTAAAAATTATTTTAAACCCAGCAACCGGGGTACCGCCTATTCGATCGTGTTGCCGCCACCAAACGTCACCGGTTATTTACACATGGGTCACGGCTTTCAACACACCTTGATGGATGCACTCATTCGTTATCACCGCATGAAAGGGTACAATACCTTATGGCAACCGGGCACCGATCACGCGGGCATTGCGACACAAATGGTGGTTGAACGCCAACTTGCCGCAGAAAAAAAAACACGACATGACATCGGACGCGATGCATTTGTCGAACGTGTTTGGAAATGGAAGGAAAATTCGGGCGATACCATTGTCAACCAAATGCGGCGCATCGGCGATTCTGCTGACTGGTCTCGCGAACGATTTACAATGGATGAGGGGCTCTCAAACGCTGTAAATAAAGCATTTGTTGACCTTTACAAAGAGGGCTTAATCTATCGCGGCAAACGCTTAGTCAATTGGGATCCCGTGTTACACACCGCCATTTCAAACCTAGAAGTCACCAACGACGAAGAAGACGGTTTTTTTTGGATCATCAGATATCCATTCGCCAATCAATCAGGACATGTGTTGATCGCCACAACGCGACCCGAAACAATATTGGGTGACACCGCGATTGCGGTGAATCCCAAAGATGAACGCTATCAAGCATTCATCGGAAAAGAAGTTCAATTACCCTTAACCGATCGCACGATTCCCATCATTGCCGATGATTATGTCGATCCCGAGTTTGGCACCGGCTGCGTTAAGATTACGCCTGCACATGACTTTAATGATTATGAAGTGGGACAACGACATGACTTGCCGCTCATCAATATCTTAACGAAAGAAGCACGCATCAGTGAAAATGCGCCAAAAAAATATCAAGGTTTAGATCGATTTGATGCGCGCAAACAAATTGTTCATGATTTAAAAGCATTAAATTTATTAGAAAAAATCGAACCACGCCGTATAAAAGTGCCACGCGGTGATCGTTCGCACAGCATTATCGAGCCTTGGTTAACAGACCAATGGTTTTTAAATGTTAGACCGCTCGCCAAAACAGCCATTAAAGCGGTTGAATCCGGCAAAATCAAATTTACCCCCGACACCTGGACAACGACCTATTATCAATGGATGCACAACATCGAAGATTGGTGCATCAGCCGACAACTCTGGTGGGGACATCGCATTCCCGCCTGGTATGATGACGCCGGCAACATTTATGTCGGCGAAACAGAAAGTGCTGTACGCAAACAGAATAAGTTATCCCGCGATGTTAAATTAATGCAAGACACCGACGTCTTGGATACATGGTTTTCATCGGCCTCATGGCCATTTTCAACGATGGGTTGGCCCGACACAACAAATGAATTAAAAACATTTTATCCCACCAGCGTACTCGTCACCGGTTTTGACATCATCTTCTTTTGGGTCGCACGCATGATTATGTTCGGCCTGCATTTTATGAAAGACATTCCGTTTCATGAAATTTATATCACCGGCCTCATTCGTGATCACGAAGGCAAAAAAATGTCGAAATCAAAAGGCAACGTGCTGGATCCGATCGATTTGATCGACGGCATTGATTTAAAAACATTAACCGACAAACGCACGTTCGGCTTAATGCAGCCTGAGATGAAACAAAAAATCGAAAAAAATACCAAAAAAGAATTTCCCAACGGCATTTCAGGCTATGGCGCCGATGCATTGCGCATGACGTTTTGTGCGCTCGCCTCCACGAGCCGCGACATCTGCTTTGATGTCGGCCGTTTAGAAGGCTATCGCAACTTCTGCAATAAATTATGGAATGCGACACGTTATGTGTTAATAAACACCAACAATAAAACATTGGATAAAAAAAACTTAAGCGCGATCGATCATTGGATATTATCACGTTTGCAAACCACCATCGCCACTTCTCATGAACATTTCAAAAACTATCGGTTTGATTTGCTCGCGCAAACGTTACATGAATTTGCCTGGCATGAATTCTGCGATTGGTATTTGGAATTGTCAAAAACGATTTTATTTGGCAATGATGAAGATAAAAAAAATGGCGCGCGATATACGCTCATCCATGTACTGGATCAATTATTGCGATTGGCGCATCCGATCATGCCATTTGTCACTGAACATCTCTGGCAACAGATTACGCCGTTATTAAATAAACAAAACGAAACGATCATGTTACAATCATATCCAAAAGTCGATGAGCAATGGATCGATATCAACGCTGAAAAAGAAATCGAATGGGTTAAAAGTTTTATTATCAGCATTCGCAATATTCGCGGCGAAATCAATATTCCGCCCGGCAAAAAAATTGGCCTGCTCATTCAACATGCATCACCGCAAGACAAACAGTTCTTGAAAAAACATGAGAATTGTTTGTTTATGCTCGCAAAATTAGACACCGTACAACTCTTAAATGAAAGAGAAAAAGTGCCCGAATCCGCATCCGCTTTAATGCATAAAATGCAGTTACATATTCCGCTCGCCGGCTTAATCGATAAACAAGCAGAGATTGCACGCTTGACAAAAGAAATTCAAAAAACCAAAAAAGAATTAGCCGGCTTACAGCAACGCCTAGACAACCCCAGCTTTGCCGACAAAGCGCCGCAAGAGGTTGTCGAAAAAGCGCAGGCTCAACTAACCACGCTTAAAAATACATTGGAGACACTGCAAAAGCGGTTGACGATATTGAATTAAATCGTTCGTCACATGCGCAACATGCCCCGCATTGCCGCCGCACCAGCACCGCCTAGACGTTCGCTTCTCGCCGCGTCCTCAACCGCGGCTTCTCGCGCTCTACACAAAGCATCTTCATGGGATTTTGCAGTCTTAGCGCGCATCTCACCTAACAAAACTTCGTAGAGACCACCTCTCATCAAACAATCGCGATAAGCTGTTACGCTTGAAACGGCTGCTTGATGCACTGCATGACCTGATGTTCCTTCGCCTAGATATTTTGAACGCGCTCGAGCATCCTCTTTAAAATTGTCACTCAATACTTCAAATACGTGAGGTGTATATTTAAATTCATAGCTATATTGTGCATGTCCCTCACGCTCCCATCGCGTCCAATCATCGTGACAACGTATCGCTTCAAAACGTACATAATCTTTACGATTCACCTGCTTCACATACTTTTGATATTCCGCCAAGGCATCTACCAATTTGGTTTCTAATTTTGACAAAGCCTCACGCTGTTCGGCTTGTTCGCTCGCTTTTGCTTCAGCTAAAGCGAGAGTTTGCAATCGGGCGGTTTCTGCGACCGCTAAAACAGCCGCCGGTCTAGCGCGTTCTCCGGCAGAAGCTCGTGCCAAAACCTCAACTCT
>MGXQ01000002.1:12183-12461 GCA_001801405.1 Gammaproteobacteria bacterium RIFCSPHIGHO2_02_FULL_42_13
CCTATTATTATTCTATTAAAAACCATAGGAATTATAGCACAAATGTCCAGCCTGAGCCATCCGCTGAGATCGATTGATTATTCCAACTCACGCGAACAGGTCGGTCTCAGCGGAGAGGACGTAAGAAGTTACGTCATTCCGGAATTTCGCCGCAGGCGGAATATCCGGAATCCAGAAATATATTCCCTGGATCCCTGATAAATCTGCTACGCAGATTTTCAGGGATGACGGGGAAACAAAGTCACGTCATTCCGGAATCAAGCGCAGCGCAGTCCTCG
>MGXQ01000003.1:0-6720 GCA_001801405.1 Gammaproteobacteria bacterium RIFCSPHIGHO2_02_FULL_42_13
CTTACATAGTAAAACTATGCGCGTATTTTTCTTCAATCAGAACGTTTAAATCTGCTACCAATCTGGGCGCTATATGTCCAAGTTATTTTGTGACAGACCCTTAATTCCATGTCTCTAGCTGCTGATAAATACGATATACCTCGCGATAATTAATCATTTGTATATTGCCGAACGCTTGCGTGGTCTCTCCTGCATACACTAAAAAACCCATCGGCATTTTAGAACCCACCAGTTTCTGAAAAAATTTAAGATTTTTAATCAATGCCGGACTAAACGTTGAGGTGGATTTAATTTCAATCGGAATAAGATAATCTCCATGAGGCAGTATAATATCAATTTCCATATCATGATTATCTCGATAGTAAAACAAAGAGGCTTCTTTTCCGATGTTATATCGCGCTTTCATCAATTCAATAAGCACTAAATTTTCAAACAATCCGCCTCGCAATCGCTCATGAAACATTTGTTTTTCGTTCTCAATACCCAACAAGTAGGCGATCAACCCAACGTCGGTAAAATATAGCTTTGGCGATTTAATTAAACGTTTACCGAAATTTTCAAAATAAGGCTGTAAACGACAAACCAAATAAGAAGCCTCCAAAATGGAAACCCATTTTTTAAGCGTATTCGCAGACACACCCACATCATTCGATAAACTCTCTAAATTTAAAATATTGCCAACACGCGCGGCAGATAGATGCATAAAACGCTGAAAAGCATTCAAATCTTTAACGTTTAAAAGTTGTCTCACATCTCTTTCAACATAGGTTTTTATATAATTGCGGTACACCGTTGTGGGATTCAAATGTTGATCGTAAATGCGCGGATAAAACCCCTTCAATAAATATTGATCTAAGGATAATAAAATATTAGCTTGCGTTAATTCATGCAAACTAAAAGGCAATAAATCCAACATTGCAATACGTCCTGCCAACGACTGTCCAACTGCGGCATGTAATTGTGGTTGCTGACTACCCGTTAAAATAAATAATCCGTTCTGATTCTGCTCATCGACAATGGTCTGAATATAAGAAAGTAACTCTGGTGCACGCTGAATTTCATCAAGAATCATGCCCTGCGGATTATCATTAAAAAATTTTCGCGGATCTTCAAAAATCAAAGCACGCGTATCCGGAGCCTCCAAATTCACGTAATTTTTTTGCGGAAAAGTATGCCGAACTAATGTGGTTTTACCAGATTGACGGGGACCCATCACCGCAACAACGGGAAACTCGCCTGCTATACGCTGTAACTCAGATTGTATATCTCGAAATAACATAAATTCCACCCTCGTACAAAAAAGAAATATCAATACGTTTTTGTACAACTATAGCTTGTTTTTCAAGAAGATACAATAAAAATCCGTACAAATCTGAATTTGAATTTCAGATATGTACAAAAATAGAAGACTCTAACCCCTCACAATCAATCCCGCGCGTCGACGTGAGTCACGCAATAACACAAACATCCAAGGCCATAAAATAATAGACGTCAACACCGGCAACCAATATGCCCAAGTGCTGGGTAGGCTACCGACGATTCCTTGCAAAATATAAATCAATAATTGATAAACAAAAATCAGAATGAATACAAAAAATGTTTGCTGCGGGAGCGGCGCGACACGCATAAAACGATATAATTGCGCAACAAAATACGCAACAATCACCATCGCAATCGCATGTTCGCCCAACAAGGTACCTTGCAATAAATCCAACACCAATCCTACCAAAAAAGCACTCCCCACATTAATCAAACTCGGAAATGCCATCACCCAATAAATCAACACCATCAACGTCCAAAGCGGCCGAAACCAAATCGACCAACCCGGCAATGGCAAAATATCCAACGCAAACGCTAATAAAAATATCAGAATAATTAACCATTTGTTATGAATATGTTCGGACATATGCATTTTCTCATTTAATATCACACTTTCAACGGCCACACCAACAACACTAAGCGACTACGATTTAACCGTGCAGAAGGCGCCACCGTAATTTCTGCAAACTGGCTATCGGCCGGATGCGACACGGTAATCACTGTACCGACCGGATAACCCACCGGATAACACTGACCTAATCCCGATGTCACCAACTCATCGCCTACCTCTATATCTGTCGTATTCGTCACATAGACTAATTTCAATAAATTATCTGCACCACCTGAGCCTGCCGCAATCGCACGAATACCATTGCGTTTGATCTGCACTGGAATTGCACTTTTTGGATCAGTTAATAACATCACACGACTAGTAAAAACATCTGCCTGTATCACTTGCCCCATCACGCCGCTAGAATCTAACACGGGTTGACCTTGAAAAACCTCGTCTTTTGTTCCTTTATCGAGAATCACTTGATGCAAAAAAGGATCAGACGAAACCGCCAACAACTGCGCCACCAACACTTGGCCGCTCGTCTTATCGCTTGCTGATAACAATTCTTTTAATTGTTTGTTTTCAGAGACAATCGCATATTGTTTTTGTAACTGCGCTTGCAACAATAACACTTGCGCATGCAAACTGGCATTATCTTTTAATAACTGTTGTTGTGTCGAAAAATCATCGATAATCGTATTCGTCATATCGATCGGCAAATCAACGACATACTGTATGGGAAATACGACATAATCCATCGCTTGACGAACGCGATGAAAGGCAATATTGCGACGATCAGCGAACATAAAAATAATCGCCAATATCAAAAAAAGAATCGCGCGCATGCCTAGACTGGAATCTTTTTTAAAGATAGGTTTAATGACGCGCTCCTTCTGCCCTTATTCCTTTGAGATAAAATCTCGACCGTTTGAATATACCATCTCTAATGCCGTACCGCCGCCTCGCGCCACACATGTCAGTGGATCTTCGGCAATAATCACCGGCAATCCAGTTTCTTCCATGAGCAATCGATCGATATCACGCAACAATGATCCACCGCCGGTTAACACCATCCCGCGCTCGGCAATATCGGACGCCAACTCAGGTGGCGCTTGTTCAAGCGCAGTACGAACAGCACCCACAATACCGGATAACGGTTCCTGCAATGCTTCTAGAATTTCATTACTATTTAACGTAAAGCTACGCGGAACGCCTTCAGATAAATTACGGCCGCGCACAACGATTTCACGAATATCATCGCCAGGGAAAGCGGTGCCAATAATTTTTTTAATATTTTCTGCCGTGGTTTCGCCAATTAACGTACCATAATTACGACGCACATAATTCACAATGGCTTCGTCAAAACGATCACCGCCGATTCGAACAGAAGCAGAATACACAATGCCGCCCAAAGAAATAATGGCAACTTCTGTCGTACCGCCACCAATATCTACAACCATCGAACCTGTTGCCTCTTCAACCGGCAAGCCGGCACCAATGGCGGCGGCCATCGGCTCTTCGATTAAGAAAACCTCGCGAGCGCCTGCACCTAACGCAGATTCTCGAATCGCTCGACGCTCAACTTGTGTCGAACCACACGGCACGCACACCAACACGCGTGGACTGGGACGCATAAATTTATTTTCGTGCACTTTATGAATAAAATACTGCAACATTTTTTCGGTAACAAAAAAATCTGCGATCACGCCATCCTTCATCGGACGAATCGCTGTAATATTGCCCGGCGTACGGCCTAACATGCGCTTTGCGCTCGTGCCCACGGCTGCAATGCGCTTAGGTCCACCCGGTTCATCTTGGCGAATGGCCACAACTGAGGGCTCATCCAACACGATGCCCTTATTTTTAACATAAACCAACGTATTTGCTGTCCCTAAATCGATCGACAAATCATTCGACCAAATACCACGCAATTTTTTGAAAATATTCATAAATATTCCTTCAAAGCCAAATTAAAAATCTGTTCGTAACTATTCACCGCAAAATCTAAAATACGGAGAACGTTCAGATTTTGGATGATTTTGGGTGAAAAATCGATGAGAAAGCGGAGTGTACACGATAGTACATGAGCATTTCGAAGAGATTTTTCGCCCAAAAGCACCAAAATATGGACGTTCCTTGTTTGTGCTGAATGGTTACATCTGTCCTAACTTTATCAGTATTGCTGCTGGAGTCAAGCAAGGCTTGACTCTGCTGGCGCAACTATCCATAATTCACAGTATATTAGCATTCTGCGGCAGCACAAACGAGATATACACACCATGACACACGACAAACTGAGCCCAAAAACCATTGAAAAAATCATCAAAATGGCTAAATTATATACAGATGAAAAAGGGCTGGATAAATATGCCGATATGGATCATATTCTGAAATTTATCGGCCAAATCGACCAAATCGACACAACCGATGTACCGCCCATGGAACACCCTTTCAGCGCATCACAACGCCTTCGCGAAGACACTGTTACCGAGATCAATCAACGCGATTTATTACAATCCATCGCACTCGACCGTATTGAAGCCGGCGTTTACCTCGTTCCACAAGTCATTGATGGTGAAAAATAATAATGCATACCAAAACACTCCTCGAATTAAGCGACGCATTAAAGCATAAAAAAATATCGAGCATTGAACTCACCCAACATTTTTTAGATCGCATTAAAAAATTTGATCCCATGCTCAATGCCTTTATCACCATCACTGAACGAACGGCGCTCAGAGAAGCCCGTAAAGCAGATGAACGTATTTCAAAAAATCAAGCCAGCGTGCTCACCGGCATTCCAATTGCGCATAAAGATGTTTTTTGCACGGCCGACATTAAAACCTCTTGCGGCTCTAAAATGTTAGACAACTTTGTTTCCCCGTATGATGCAACATGTGTTCAAAAACTTAAAAACACCGGCATGGTTTTATTAGGCAAAACAAACATGGATGAATTTGCCATGGGCTCATCTAACGAAAATAGTTATTATGGCCCCGTTAAAAATCCCTGGGATTTAGATAAAGTACCCGGCGGTTCATCGGGCGGATCATGTGCCGCTGTTGCTGCACGCATGGTGCCAATCGCAACCGGCACCGACACCGGTGGATCGATTCGTCAACCGGCCGCATTATCTGGCGTCACTGGCTTAAAACCCACTTATGGTCGCGTTTCACGCTTTGGCATGATCGCATTCGCATCGAGTTTAGATCAAGCCGGTGTGATCGCAAAAACAGCGGAAGATGTTGCCGTTTTATTAAATGACTTTGCGGGTTTTGATCCAAATGATTCAACCTCAGCAGATAATCCCGTTCCCGATTTTACCGCCCATTTAAATAAATCGATTAGCGGATTGCACATCGGCTTACCCAAAGAATGTTTTAACGAACAACTCGATGCTAAAATGGCCGATAAAATTTATGCAGCCGCAAAAGAATTTGAAAAACAAGGCGCCATCTTACACGACATTGATCTACCCATGATGCGAGCAGGTATGCCGGCTTATTACGTTGTTGCACCCGCAGAAGCCGCATCAAATTTAGCACGATACGATGGCGTACGCTTTGGTCATCGGTGCGACAACCCCAAAGACTTAGAAGATCTTTATGCGCGATCACGCAGCGAGGGCTTTGGCGATGAAGTCAAACATCGCATCTTCACAGGCACCTATGTTTTATCCTCTACACACTACAATGCCTATTATAAAAAAGCACAACAAATTCGAACGCTCATTCGCCGCGATTACGAAAATGCGTTTAAAAACATCGGCATCATTTTAACACCGACCAGCCCAACGACGGCGTTTTCTATCGGCAGCCGCATGAAAGATCGCATTCAAATGTATTTATCAGATGTTTTTACCGTCAGCATTAGCTTGGCCGGATTACCGGGCATCTCTATTCCTGCCGGATTTTTAAATAATTTGCCGGTTGGTGTACAGCTCATCGGCAACTATTTTGAAGAATCAACATTATTAAATGTTGCACATCGTTATCAACAAGTAACGGACTGGCACCTAAAAATTCCTGAAAAATTTAGAGGCGAATAAATGAATTGGAAAGCGACGATTGGTCTTGAAGTACATATTCATCTAAAAACAAAAAGCAAAATGTTTTCAGGCTCCGCGGCAAGTTTTGGCGCAGAACCTAACAGTCAAGCATCGATTATTGATCTCGGTTTCCCAGGCACATTACCCGTTTTAAATAAAACGGCTGTCGACATGGCAATTAAATTTGGTTTGGCGGTCGAGGCAACGGTTGCCAATGAATCTATTTTTGCACGTAAAAATTATTTTTATCCCGATCTGCCCAAAGGTTATCAAATTTCACAACACTCGCACCCGATCGTACAAAACGGTTATTTGGATATTGTATTAAAGAATGGAATCTCTAAAAAAATTGGTATTACGCGCGCACATCTCGAAGAAGATTCCGGCAAATCATTGCATGAAGATTTTCACGGAAAAACCGGCATTGACTTGAACCGTGCCGGCATGCCCTTATTGGAAATCGTCTCCGAACCTGACATCACGTCTGCCGAGGAAGCGGTTGCCTATTTAAAAACACTGCACACGCTGGTTCAACAGTTAGACATCTGCACGGGCAACATGCAAGAAGGTGCCTTTCGTTGTGATGTCAATGTATCGGTTCGACCAAAGAATCAAAAAGAATTTGGTACGCGCACAGAAACTAAAAATTTAAATTCGTTTCGCTTTGTCGAGCGCACAATTAATTACGAAATTGAACGGCAAATCAACATCTTAAAAAATGGTGGCACGGTCATACAACAAACGCTATTATTCGACGTCGCAAAAAATGAAACTCGCCCCATGCGTGCAAAAGAAGAAG
>MGXQ01000003.1:6761-12222 GCA_001801405.1 Gammaproteobacteria bacterium RIFCSPHIGHO2_02_FULL_42_13
TTAAAAGTCACCGACGAAATGATTCAGAAAATTTCAAAACAAATTCCTGAGTTACCAAAAGAAAAACGCGAACGCTTTGCCAAAGATTATAAGCTCAATAATTATATCGCCAATCTTCTAGCGAACAATCAAGATATGTCGAGTTACTTTGAGACCGTGGCCAAAAAAATTGATCCGACACTTGCGGCTAATTGGATTTTTGGCGAACTATCCGCTGCGCTAAACAAAGCAGAACTTTCCATACTACAATCACCGATAAGCGCCACAGAATTAGCGCAACTGCTCGCGCGCATTGAAGACGGCACCGTCTCCGGCAAAATTGCCAAAACTATTTTCGAGCGTTTATGGCATGGCGAGGGAACAACCGATGAAATTATCGAGAAACAAAGCTTAAAACAAGTCACCGACGAAAACGCTATCGAAAAAATTATTGATCAAGTCCTACGAGATAACCCCGATGAATTAGCCGCTTATCGCGCTGGCAAAGATCGTTTATTCGGATTTTTCGTTGGCCAGGTGATGCAACTGTCAACAGGAAAAGCAAACCCTCAACAAGTCAACGACCTATTAAAAAAGAAATTACTATGACCGATCATAATAAAAAAACATCTTATATCCTACCCAGTATCATCTGGAGTTTAAGCGCCATTTTTTATTTTTATGAATTTTTATTGCAAGTATCGCCCGGCGTAATGGTACCCGAACTCATGCATGATTTTTCGATCAATGCGCTTGCATTTTCCAATCTTGTTGCGATTTATTTTTACGCCTATGCGAGCATGCAAATTCCCGTCGGTATTTTGCTTGATCGATTTGGCTCACGACGCACTTTAACCATGGCAACGGCCATTTGTGCGATCGGCTCACTTTCCTTTTCACTTGCGCAAAGTTGGTGGCTCATCGAAGCGAGTCGATTCTTTATTGGACTCGGCTCTGCATTTGCCGTAGTAGGATGTATGAATATCGCTGCCCATTGGTTCCCTCCCAAACATTTTGCACTCATCATTGGATTAACCGTTACCGTTGGCATGCTCGGCGCCATCACCGGCGAGGCACCGCTCGCTTTATTTATTCATTCATTTGGCTGGCGACATGCGTTTTTAATACTCGCAGCATTCGCCCTTGTACTAAGCATTTTAATGTTATTCATTATTCGCGATCATCCTCCTCATCATCATTATTCCGTAAAAAATACAATTCAAGCGCCATTATTGCAAGGTCTAAAAACGGTGCTCTCCAGTTCACAAAGTTGGGTCGGCGCACTGTATGGCGGACTGATGTACGCGCCCACACCGTTGTTTGGTGGCCTATGGGGCGTCACTTATTTAATCAACGCTTATAACATTTCAAGACATCTCGCCGCATTCATGACCTCTTTTATTTTTA
Source organism: Gammaproteobacteria bacterium RIFCSPHIGHO2_02_FULL_42_13 (assembly GCA_001801405.1). Lineage (GTDB taxonomy): Bacteria > Pseudomonadota > Gammaproteobacteria > UBA12402 > UBA12402 > O2-02-FULL-42-9. The sequence continues at coordinate 8,148 of MGXQ01000003.1, forward strand.
TCGGCTGGGCAGTGGGTTGCCCTACGTTCGGCTTTTTATCTGACCTATTAAAACGACGCAAATCACCGATGTTGATTGGCACACTCGGAACCCTTCTCAGCATTAGCATCATACTGTATATACCACATTTAACATTGATCGAATTATTTATTTTCTTATTCTTATTCGGTTTTTTCTCCAGCGCATTGGTGTTGATTTTCTCCACCATCCGAGAATTACATCCATCGCGATATAGCGCAACCTCTTTAAGTTTTGTAAACACAGTCAACATGATTGGCGCCGCTATTATACCGCCCATAACAGGACTCATTTTAGAACATTACTGGATCGGCACCGCTAAACATGGGGCGCGCGTATATTCGGCGCACGCTTATCACATGGCGCTATCGATTTTACCTCTCTTGATATTAATTGCACTATGGATCGTACCTTATATACATGAAACATTCTGCATCCCCGTAGAATATAATCATGAAAAAAAACCACCAGCACATGATGACGCTCAAGCTATACATTAAAATTTTTGGCTGCCAAATGAATGAGTATGATGCCGCACGCATCATTGATTATTTAAAACAGTCTTATAAAATAATTCTAACGGAATGCCCCGAAAATGCCGACTTGATTTTATTAATCACTTGTTCCGTCAGAGATAAAGCACAAGAAAAAGTATTTTCTGATCTCGGACGTTTTCGATTCATCCAACAAGAAAAACCAGACGTAATGATTGGCGTGGGCGGATGCGTTGCAAGCCAAGAAGGCAAAGCCATTTTAAGGCGAGCCCCTTATGTTAATATTATCTTTGGGCCGCAAACCTTACACCGCTTGCCTGACATGATTAAAACCGCACAAACAACAAAAAAATCAGTGATCGACGTCAGTTTTCCCGAAATCGAAAAATTCGATCACCTCCCGACGCCACATGCAGATGGTCCCAGCGCCTATGTGTCGATCATGGAAGGTTGTAACAATTACTGCAGTTATTGCATCGTACCCTTCACCCGCGGCAAAGAAATCAGCCGACCGCTCGAGAATATATTGAAGGAAATCGATGCGTTCACAAAACAACAGGTTAAAGAAATTATCTTGCTCGGTCAAAACGTCAATAATTATAAAGACGGTCATTTTCGTCTAGAAAATTTATTGCATCGCATCGCCGAAAATAAATATATTCGGCGCATTCGATTTTTAACTTCACATCCCGCTTATTTTACGGATGAATTAATAGAAACTTACAAACAGATTCCAAAACTGGTCAGTCATTTACATTTGCCCGTTCAAAGCGGTTCCGATCATGTTTTAAAAATGATGCGCCGACGCTATACCGTTGAACAATTTAACATAATTATTAATAAATTACGCAATGCGCGACCCGCGATTACGATTTCGACCGATTTTATTGTGGGGTTTCCTGGCGAAACCGAAGAAGATTTTGAAAACACGATGCAACTCGCCAGAAACATTGGATTTGATGCGTCTTACAGTTTTATTTATAGTCAACGCCCCGGCACTACAGCCGCTGATTTAGTCGAAACGCTCTCGCTCGCCACAAAAAAGCAACGACTGGATGCATTACAAGCACTGCTACAACAATCCGCGCAACATATCGGTGAAACGATGATCGGCACTGTTCAGTCTGTCTTAGTTACAAAACATGCCCGAAAAGATGCCAGCGAACTCTGCGGACGCACAGAAAACAATCGCATTGTCAATTTCGCTGGCGACAGCACATTGATTGGCGAATTCGTCCCTGTTAAAATTACCGAAGTACGCACGAATACATTGAGAGGCGAGATTGCTTAAATGAGTAAAATCACCATCGATCTACAAATCGCCACAAAACAACCCGTGCCAACACAGGCGCAATTCGAACAATGGGTCAATGCGGCAATGCAAGTCCATCTACAAAATGCCGAAATTTGCATTCGCATTGTCGATATTCCCGAAATCACAAAACTAAATGAAACCTATCGCAAAAAAAAAGGAGCAACCAATGTCTTATCGTTTACATACGATGATGACATGCAAGATAAAATTTTATTATTAGGCGACATCGTTATCTGCGCCGATGTTGTGATACAAGAAGCAAAAAAACAAAACATTTCTGTCGAATCCCACTTTGCGCATGTGGTTATACATGGAGCATTGCATTTGTTTGGGTATGATCACGACACCGATGAAAAAGGGAATATTATGGAAAATCTTGAAGGAAAAATCTTACAAAAACTCGATTTCCCTAATCCATACGCATAGTCCCTCTTAAAAGCCCCTCTCCTCCTCGCTTTCATGCCAGCATTATTGGACAGCTCTGAGCTGCAACGAAAGAGTGTCGCAGCTCAGCATTAGGGGCTTGCGCGGCATGGTACAATCTTGTCGTATTAAAGGAGGAAACGATTATGCCATTGTCACCTATCTTCATCCAAACACTCTGCCAACATTTAGAACTTTCACCAGAGCAAACAACAAAAATTCTCGCTCAATCAGAAAGAGCTCAATTAGATTCTCTGCGCATTGAACTCTGTATACTCTTAAGCCGCACAGGAGATCCCCGAGGCGATAAGAAAACCGGCGAAAAAGTTTTTGGGGCACTCATGTTCATATTGCAAGATGACTATGGGCAAGAAGGATATCTCGGCTCGCCCCCTTTTTGGCTGGTAGATGCCGTCCCTTCACGTTCGGTTCCTCACTTGTTAACCGCTACCGCGCTTAATGGCTATTGGGAAAGCTATAATCTAAAAATTTCAGCCTTCCTATTATTAAAACTACTCAATATCGCAATGCGACAACCGACTGAGTCGCGTGTAGAAGAACAACTCATCAGCTATTTTATCACCGACTGGTCCGACACCAACCCCGAAACCAAAATAAAATATCTCGCTGATTTGCCAGTCGTCGATTACGTCATCAATTATTATCGCATGCTCGCGAGCCAAGAGGATACCAAGTCTTTTCACGCAGAGCGCACTGCTATAAAAAGAATTACAATCCCTTATGGCTCTTGGTACGAAGTCATCTTTCGCCTCATCGAAACACTTATTCAACAACAAAAAATTACAATACCGCCTATCTGGCATCATCTCATCAATGAAGACCGTTTGCCGAACTGGCACGACATGCGACGCAAATTCCTATTTCTAGCCGACAATTATGGAACAACTGGCTATCCTGACATTGCCAAACAACTACGAAGCATCATCATCACGACTGATTCACAAAAGACACTTGATTTGGTCGAATTCTCGAGAAAACTCGCACGGCTCTACTGTGAACGAATATTACCATCATCTGCCACACCGCAACCTCGTATTGGTTTATTCACTATTTATGAACGCCCGAAAACCCCGCAGAGAGAGATAGAGACTGCTCGCGCCAAACAGCACGCTTTAATACAAAATCAACAATTATTTTTAGACCTCTTAAACAAATATCTTATGATTTCTTTCTCTGGACATCTACCAGACACACAGCTCCCCATGAGCGCGGGCGCAAAAACGTTAGCTGAAAACTTATTGAAAATCACATTAACACGTCATGCACGAAAGCAAGACATGTTGACGCCAATCACCCAATCCCCGCCCACAGAATTTTTAGCCATTCAGGCACAACTGGATAGATTGCGCGCTCACCTATTATATAAAAATATCCAAAGAAAAGCCGATTACGATTCCCCCGCCGAACGAAAACAAATGCTGTTGCTTGCCATAAAAGAAATCCTCAAACATTCTCATGAAAAAAGCATCACAGACTTAAAGCTTGAACTCGCCGAATGCCACAAACAACTTACCACTTTCCACGACACCGTACATCAAACGGCAGCGTGTCTTCTGTTGAATATTATTGGTGAACTCGACCAACTCATCCGTAGCGAAGCAACCCCATCGCCACGTAGACCGCGCGCAAGCTCATCGCCGGCCACCCCCATCGCCACACGACGCGCACCATTGTTTGGCTTGTAAAAATGGTTATAATGGATGCCGCGGTTGAACCGCGGCATGACGCAACAAAATAACACAGGACAACCAACATGTTTCAAACGTTAAGCGAACGACTAACAACAACCATCAACCACATGCGT
>MGXQ01000004.1:0-2860 GCA_001801405.1 Gammaproteobacteria bacterium RIFCSPHIGHO2_02_FULL_42_13
CTTCACGTTTGAGTTGGAGGATATAATTGCGATCCATTTCTTCGACCCAAAGGATGACGTCAGGAGCAGGATTATATCGTAATTCGTAATGGTATTTGCCATCCGCTTCTTTAATGCCGTAAACACATCCGTCGGATCTCAATTTGCCTTTAGTCCAGACGAAGTCCCGTTGTTCGTCATAGGGGGGACAGTAGGCTGCGGAGAGTGTATGATACTCGGAGAATCGAGAGGAGCAAAACACCAGAAATGCCGAGTGAACCGAGGGGGGACGAGGGAGATACAGGAGACGCGACTCGAATATGTATAACAGCCCAGCGTTTTTCGTTTTCATGTGGATATCCTTTTATCAGTCGGCTAAAAACAGGCCAACCTAGACCACTGTTTTCAAGCACGACGGGGTAACATATCGTTTTAATTTATCAAAAGCAAGCGTAGCCCTTTCACGACATATTACATCTCAGGAGCCAGCAATTGGTCTATGGACCGATTGCAAAAACAACAAAAAAACGTTATCTTGTGGGGGTTTTTAATATTTCCTTAAGGTTTTTGCGGTATTATTAACAACAACAAGGGAACAGCAACAGGGGAAATCGGACGATGGCACTTTCTATCAAAAGTACGCGTAAAATAGCACTCCTCCTTGATACGCTCTCGCACATCATGGGACCTGCCCCGCTGCGAGCCATCCGTCAGATTCGCCAAGTCGCATCCTACCAGAACCAAGAAAGCTCCTATCTACTACTATCACCTGATGACTATGAAAAATTATGCGCTTTTCTGCGATCAACATTAAATAATCCATCGCATACTGCTCAAGAGAGAAACACGGCGGCATTTATTCTTACCTGCCTAAAATGCAATGAGTATCATCTTCCATATTTACCGCCTCCTTCGCCTGAGCTTGTAATCCTGCTACAAAGCTTACTACCACAGGACTCTTCATCAAATCCAAAACCAGATCCGAAAAAAAACGCCGCAAAGCTATTCAAGGCGTTCGTATCTTTACCAGCATCAAGAGAGGCAAGAGTCGATCTGACAATAAGTGACGCATTACCCTTTGATATTTTTTGGTCACTTTTAACCTACTTGCCCATCTCGCTCGACATGCAAGAAGGTTTTATATCGCTGTATCAAAATGACATCCTGACATTAATTCAAGACTTTCTCAAAAGCTATAAACCACTCTGGCCGGATAATTTACAAGCAATACTCAGCGTTTATTTCACCTATAGCTCTCCTGAAAATAAGACAAAAATGGCTTGCGTCATTTGGGAAGATATCGGTCACATACCAGAGAAACAACGACTGGCGATTAAAGTGCAATGCTTAGAAGCAATCACACTCGACCAGTTACCCGATGAAATGCCAACACCTGATATGCTATTAGCAGATATCGATGATCTACTCGCCCATAACCTCCCTCTATTTAACCGAGCAATACGACAAATGCTCAAGGCCTATAACGTATATACCACGACAATGGCCACTCTTGGTGCGCGATATAAAATGCTCATTGATATCCATCAAAAATTACAACCAAAGCAACAGCGCATGCCAGTACTTAACGCGGTGGCAGAGCAAATTCTGCAGGTACTCTCGAACGTAGATATATATCTTTATCTACAAAGACAGCCCCCAGACATCTCTAACGTCAGGTCTCGTCTCGTTAGGATCAAACAAGAGGGGATCGAAAAAAAACCGATTGCTTATATGATTGATGCAGAGGGTGCGCACGCACTATTGCTCTACGCTTCAAAACAGGAACCATTACGCGCACTGGCCTGGCGAACCGTTAAACTCAATAGCGAGTTACAAGCGCAATTCACGCCCGATATATTATCGGATATTGCAAAACAGAGTAAGTTATCTTCATCCGATAACGCTGGCGCCGCATTAGAATTATTAGAATATTTTCATCCGATTCAAAACGAACAAGATCAGAGACCCGAACAAGAAAAAGTGCAGCTTCTCGTTGCATTCGTTGAACGTTTTAACTATAACGTCAGCGATACGTTATATTATCCCTTGTTAAAAAAAGCTTATACCGTATTATCTGACGCACAATTCGTCATTGCCTTTGCGCATTATCAACACTTAAAACAACAACATGATCCGCGAGATCCTTTGTCTTTTGACGACAAACAACGACACGCCAATTTTTTACTCTCTGCAATGCTCACACGCTGTACCGATTTACTCACTGTTCCTCTTTTGCAACAAATGCTTGAAACCACTCAAGACACTGGAGTACGCACAGACATACTCAAAAAAGTATTGATCCGATCCGTCGAAGCAGATGTTATGCAAACACTCTCTAATCGTTATTCAACTGAAATAATGGCGGCACTATCCAGTGAAACGACAACACCAAACCGTGTATGGCTGTATCGATATCGCACAAGTGAATTTTCTTTTCAACAATTATCGCTGCTAAATTTAGATAAACAACACGAATTCTATCGAGCATTAACGCAAGAAGAGCGCTATCAATTAGCAGCACAGCACCGCGATCGAACGCTCATCACCATCATATTACAGAACACACAATCCGCTGCCGGCGTATCCTTAGAAACATTAGCAGAAGCTATGTTACTAGAACTATTTGAAATCGTTCACACAATTGAGCATCGTCAAAACCCGCATTATATCAACCCAAACATGAGCACCGCAGTAGCACTGCGCTGGATTCCACAACTGGCTAATCCAGCTAAAAGCCAATTGGCGCAGATGATATTCACTGATCCGAACAGAATTCAAAATTTGCAATCCATGGCAGACTGTCGTACGGTTATCGATGCGACAACTGTTGAAGAAGGGGCTTTGCTCCGATTTTTTGATCTCCTCACGCAACATAGTGACG
>MGXQ01000004.1:2901-14829 GCA_001801405.1 Gammaproteobacteria bacterium RIFCSPHIGHO2_02_FULL_42_13
TGCATGCCGCTTTAACACAATATTTACGAGCCCATCTTCCTGTGTTTGCTGCTATAATTCAGCACTCTTTCAACAGAGATGGAATTTCATCACTCTCCACCAGATACGTACAAGAAATGCCAACAGAAATGGCTGTCGCTATCACAAATCTGTTAACCGCCCAACGACAAGCATGGGCTATTCTCCATCTTACACATAACACACCAACCGGTGCGGACATTATGAAATTATTAATCGCCATAGGAGGAGCTGCTAATCATTGGATAAAAAATCTTGCGGACATTTTCCCTCGACTACCCATAGAAAAACGACTCGCCATTGCACAACATTTATTTGAAACGCCTGAATTTTTCAACACGCCCGCTGATGAGGGGGTGTGGATCGATTTTATCTCTCAATATAGTACACAACTAAATGACGCAGCCTTTAATACACTCTGCGACCGGCTTGCGGCTCCAGAAATAAGACAGCTCGTCACAATCATGGTAAACGCCCTCCACAATATAGAACAAACAAATGCAGCAACAATTTTATTAGAGAGATTAGCGCAAAACGACAACGTCAAACAACTTGTCAGAGCACAAACAAATAACGGCGAACAACTCGCCTACTTTAGACTGCGATATTGTCCTGGAGAAGCACAAGAAATAAAGCGTGATACCCTGCAAGTTCATAATATACCCTTACTCAACATGTTATGTAATCCATCGAGCAGGGCTGACGTTGTCATGGCTGCACGATTAAAACTAGACGCAATGCGACAAACATTAAACGAACACGCCGACAATATCGCTCAATTGTTCGCACTTGTGCAAAACACTCAAGGCGCAACTGCTCGTACAGATCGCGAAGCACAATGCTTAGGAACCATTGTGCAGGGACTAAACCAAAATTCACAAAACTTTGTAACTCAATGGCATTTTACAAATGCGCCAGAGCAAGTGCTTATGCTGGCGCAATTTTTATTATATCCGGCCGTTGTAAAATCAGACCTGTTAAACCTAAACCCACAGGCCGTTGTTTTTGTCAAACAACAAGAACAAGCCGCTCTGGATGTTTTACATAAAGATAAAAACTGGCTATCTCGCGCATGGGAAAAATTCAAATATAATGTTTCGCAAGGATGGGCAAGAATAGTTGCATCAAAAACACCGCACGATGCACTTCGTTCTGTGTTAACCCAAACACGCACACAGATGAGCACAACGGCGCAAACGGTAACAGCACTGGGCGGCGTTCCAGATCCAGCTGCAAATGAAGCAGATACTGCCGCTATACAACACCATCAGCCGCCTGTCTTGGGTTCAGCTCAACTCGATGAACCAGCACATGTGACACAACCACCTGCTGCTTCGCCCCAACAAGTTCATGCCCCAACTTAAAGAAAAGCCTATAAAAATAGCAACGTAGCCTGGGTGGAACGAGCAAAGCGAGTGAAACCCAGGGGCGATTTAAAAACTGCCAACAAAAAAAATGAGTCGACCGATAAGCCGGGTTCTGTCTAGTTCAGTCATTCATCTGGGCCATGCGTCGCCGCATAGCTCAAGCAACCAACCCGAATTCTGCGCGAGCAACGCAATTGAATTCCTATTTGGTCTTGCTCCAAGCGGGGTTTGCCATGCCGCTACTGTTACCAGCAACGCGGTGCGCTCTTACCGCACCGTTTCACCTTTTCTCTATATATAAATATGTAGAGTAGTTTGTTTTCTGTTGCACTTTCCGTAGGCTTGCGCCTCCCAGGCGTTACCTGGCGCTTTGCTCTATGGAGCCCGGACTTTCCTCCACATACATCCTTATACGCAGCGACTGCCTAGTCGACTCGTGGTTAAGTATACAGCACTTTGAAAATTCCACCACTGCCCCCCCCTGCAGCTCAGAGCTGCATAAAACTAATGGCATAAAAGCCTTGCTGTGATTGTTCCGCAGCAGCTCAGAGCTGCGCGGATTAATTTTATGTAGGTAATTTACCTATATCGTTGCCATGCGCATTATTTTTCTCATTCAGAACGTCCAAATCTGCCTGTCAACTGGGTGCTAACTGCACAACTTATTCTTTTTCTTGGTGCCTAACCAATATTTTTTAAGCGCAAAGCAATATCATATAAAACATTTTTTTTGCCGCCTGTGATTTTGGCAGAAAGTTTTGCCGCTTGATTGGTGGAACATTCCTCTAACAAAATTTTCAAAATACGTTCGACCTCCGCATCATCCATCGACATCTTTTCAGCACCCGACACCAAGACTACAAATTCACCCGCCTGTTGCTTTGGATGCGCCTTCAAGCATGCTAAAACCGCTGACAATTTGTCATCATAAACGGTTTCATACAGTTTCGTTAATTCGCGCACAACAACAATCTGTCTGTCTTCGCCAAACGCAGACACCATATCTTCTAACATATTCACAATGCGGTGAGGAGCTTCATAAAATATCATCGTACGCATTTCATTTTTTAATGCTTCTAAACATTTTAATCGTGTTATTCGCTTAGATGATAAAAAACCTTCAAACACAAATTGGTCGGATGGTAACCCCGACACGCTCAACGCCGCAATCGCTGCACAAGCGCCAGGAATTGGAGTCACTTTAATATCGTTTTTTCTAACAGCACAAACTAAATGAAAACCCGGATCACTAATCAATGGGGTACCCGCATCTGAAATCAACGCAATATTTTTTCCTTGTTTTAATTGCTCTAATAATTTATCGGAACGTTCGCGTTCATTATATTCATGTAGCGGAATCATCGGCGTTTGTATATTGAAATGATGTAACAATTTTCCGCTATGCCGTGTATCTTCAACCGCAATTAGATCCACTTGTTGTAACGTTTTAATTGCACGCTGCGACAAATCGCCTAAATTTCCAATCGGTGTCGCCACGATATATAAGGTACCAAAATTTGGTGTCATAAACTTTACTCCTCTGCCCAGCTCTGAGCTGAGTTTGACTAGTCACAGCAAGACTTTCAAGACACCTCTCAGCTCTGAGCAATGATGTAGGTAAATTACTTACGCAAAATTAATCCGCGCAGCTCTGAGCTGCTACAAAGCAGGCACAGCAAGCGCCTCATGACCTATGATTTGCTCAGCTCTGAGCTGCTGCCGATGCCTCATGTAAATACTCAATACCGATGACGTCCATACCTTTGAAAATTGCCTTTTTTGGCATGTTCGCTTTTGGTACAATTGCGCGCTTGAATCCTTGCTTGCACGCTTCGCGTAAACGCTCCTGACCAGATTGCACCGGACGAATTTCGCCCGCCAAACCCACTTCTCCAAACGCAATCATATCCATCGGCAATGCACGATTTCTTAAACTCGATATCACCGATAATAAAATCGGTAAATCTGCTGCCGTTTCCAAAATACGAATTCCCCCCACGGCATTCACAAATACATCCTGATCATAAGTCACTATGCCCGCGTGTCGATGCAAAACCGCCAACAACATCGATAATCGATTCTGCTCTAATCCAACAGTAACACGACGTGGATTCGCCAAACGTGTTTCATCGACCAATGCCTGCACTTCAACTAACAATGGACGACTCCCCTCCCACGTTGGCATAATAATACTGCCCGCGACTGGTTTGTCATAACGCGATAAAAAAATAGAAGAAGGATTTTTAACTTCTAATAATCCCCTGTCCGTCATTGCAAATACGCCCAGTTCATTCACAGCACCAAAACGATTTTTAGTCGCCCGAATAACACGAAAACGACTATCACTATTTCCTTCAAAATATAATACGGTATCAACCATATGTTCTAAAACACGAGGACCCGCAATCGTCCCTTCTTTTGTCACATGACCCACTAAAAATAATGCGACACCCGTTTGTTTTGCGTATCGCACCAATTGCGCCGCACTTTCTCGCACCTGACTAATAGATCCCGGCGCAGACTGTAATAATTCCGTATAAATCGTTTGAATCGAATCAATCACCATGATTTTTGGTTGTTCGCGCTGCGCACAGGCAATAATGCGTTCAATTTGCGTGTCTGCCAATAATTTTAAATTTTCTTCAGGCAATTGTAAGCGCCGCGCGCGCAAAGTTGTCTGCCAAATTGATTCTTCACCGGTCACATATAGCGCTGGTTGCGTTTGACTCATCTGACAAAGTGTTTGTAATAATATAGTTGATTTGCCAATCCCCGGCTCGCCGCCCATTAAAATAACGGATCCCGCCACAATACCGCCACCTAACACACGATCTAACTCTTGAGAATGCGTTGTCACTGTTACGGTGGGTTTCACTTCAACCTTGGCCAAGGTTGTAACCTGGCCAATACCTTCTTCTATAAATCGACTGCCTGCAGTAGAGTTTTTTGCGACCATCACTTCTTCAGAAAGACTATTCCATACGCCACATTGCGTGCATTGTCCCGCCCATTTTGGAAATTGCGCATCACATTGATTGCAGACATAAATAATTTTTGATTTTGGCATGATATAACCCCCGAGAAAATATCTAAGCTAAAGAGGACGCAGAGCTTTCGCTTACCTCGCTCATGCGAACAAGAATGAATACTCTCTTACCTCCGAGTGGAGGAGGTATATAAAGAAGCCCCGATGGTATTTATCGACCATCGAGGCTTCGTGAACTGATATATCCTCACTTAACTAGCTAACGACTTTCCAACTGCCATCTGTCTGTCGGCACGCTTTTCCATAAATTTGTTGTTCTTTGCCAGCAATCGTCGCTTTTGTAATATATTCGCGACAAGGTTGATTATGCGAATAATACGTTTTTGTCGGCGTTACCGCATAATGATTTCCGTTGTCAGGATTTGTCCAAGTCGTGGTATGTTTTGTTGGTGTTTTTTCTAACGCACGTTGTGCACGTAATTGATCATTTTCATCCATTGTTTTGCCAATTTGACCGCCGATTAATGCGCCGGCAACAGCGCCTAACCCTACCCCCACTAATTGGCCTGTTCCGCGACCAAATCGACTACCCACCAAACCGCCTAATGCAGCACCACTCACGGCACCTACTTGCTGTTTGGACATGTTTTCACAACCAGAAACCCCTAAAGCCATGGCTATACTCAAACCGATAACAATAATCTTTTTCATTGAAATTATCCCTTCAAAAATAAAAGTTCTATTCTAAACACACGCACATAAAAATACAATTCTTTTCATACACAGCTCTGAGCTGTAATGTAGGAAATTACTTACGCAAAATTAATCCGCGCAGCTCTGAGCTGCTACAAAACAGGCACAGCAAGCGTTTCAGCAGGTCTACTTTGCGTAGCTCTGAGCTGCTGCGATGCAAGAAGTTACGATGTGATTTCTGCGCGCTTCACATGACATAATAATTCATACGGAATCGTATCCGCCGCCTTGGCAACATACTCAATCGGCAAATCATTGCCCCATAACACCACAAAATCACCGACTTTTGCTGGCGTGCACGGGCGTAAATCCACGGTAATCATGTCCATCGAGACACACCCCACAAGCGGACAAATCGTATCATTCACCAACACCGGCGTTCCATTTTTTGCATGACGCGGATAACCATCGCCATATCCGATCGCCACAACACCCACTGGCATATTTTCTTCACATTGATAAATCCTACCATAACCAATACGATCACCTTTTTTACATTGCGTAATCGCCATCAGCTGACTCGTCAATGTCATCACTGGTTTTAAATCATGATCATAACCCATTTTATCTTCAAACGGCGATGCCCCATATAACATAATCCCTGGCCGCACCCAATCGGCATGCGCCTCAGGAAAAGCTAAAATGCCGGCCGAATTTGCTAAACTTTTTTCGCCAGGTAAATGGCGAGTAATTTCATAAAATTTTTTAATTTGCCACTCCGTGATTGTTTTTTCGTACACATTCGCCTCTGCAAAATGCGTCATTAAATTAATCGGAAAAATAATATTTTTACAATCGCTTAATGTCGTATACGCTTCGCCGAAATCATTCAAGACAAAACCCAATCGATTCATGCCTAAATTTATTTTCAGCCAAACTTTTATCGGCGCGGCAATATGCACTTGCCGTAACGCATCAATTTGCCAAAACTGATGCACAACAATTTCAACACCCAACTCGCTAATCGTTTGCAATTCATCCGGCTCAAAAAAACCACTCATTAAAATAATGCGATTTTGCAATCCAGCACGACGCAACTCAACCGCTTCAGACAAACACGCCACGCCAAACGCATCAGCTTCGACAAGCGTCTGCGCCACACGTACAGCACCATGACCATACGCATTGGCCTTGACCATTGCAATTATTTTACTATTGGGTGCAAGCGCGCGAACGCGCGAAAAATTATGTTGCAACGCATCCAAATCAACATGCATTACCGCTGGACGTGTCATTAAACATCCTGATCCGTATATGTCGTGCTCGTGAAATTTTCGAAACGCGTATATTGCCCCAAAAAAGTCAACGGAATTTTACCAATCGGGCCATTGCGTTGCTTAGCAATAATGATTTCGGCTTTGCCTTTATCTGGACTGTTTTCATTATAAACTTCGTCACGATAAATAAAAACGATCAAATCCGCATCCTGTTCAATACTGCCAGACTCACGCAAGTCAGACATGATCGGCCGTTTATCCGAACGCTGTTCCAAACTACGATTTAATTGCGAAAGCGCCAACACCGGCACATTTAATTCTTTCGCCAACGCTTTTAAATTTCGCGACACTTCAGAAATTTCCGTTGCACGATTTTCTTTTGTCCCCACCACTTGCATCAATTGCAAATAATCAATAATAATCAATCCTAATTCGCCTTGCTCTCGATGCACGCGACGTGCGCGCGAGCGCACTTCGGCTGGCGATAAACTCGCCGTATCATCAATAAATAAACGCGATTCCGATAACATACTTACCGCGGAGGTAATGCGCGGCCAATCTTCTTCCGCTAACTTACCCGTGCGAACTTTATGTTGATCGATACGACCGAGCGATGACATCATGCGCATGGCCAATGATTCGCCCGACATTTCCATGCTAAAAATTAACACCGGTTTTTTTGTTTTAATCGCAGCATGTTCGCCAATGTTCATCGCCATTGCTGTTTTACCCATCGAAGGACGACCGGCTAAAATAATTAAATCCGAATTTTGTAATCCCGATGTTTTTTCATCAAAATCATTAAAGCCCGTTGGCAATCCCGTAATCGGATCATGACTATGAAACAATGTATCGATACGATCCACGGCATGAGCGAGTAATGTTTTAATGCTTTTTGCGCCCGACCCACGCGTATGCTGTTCGGCAATTGCAAACACACGACGCTCAGCATCATCCAACAGATTATTACTCTCGCGACCTTCTGTATTAAATGCACTATCCGCAATTTCGGCGGCCACGCCAATTAATTGGCGCAATACCGAACGCTCACGCACAATACCCGCATACGCTACAATATTTGCCGCGCTTGGCACATTTTTGGCCAGTTCAAATAAATAAATTTCGCCACCCGCTCTTTCCAAATCGCCACGCTCTTTCAATATTTCGGCTAACGTCAGTACATCAAACGGTTTTTGCTGACTCGCCAAACGCTCAACAGCATTAAAGATCAAACGATGATCAGCTCGATAAAAATCAGTATCCGAAACATGATCAATAATTTTGTCCCATGCCTCATTATCCAGCATTAACCCACCCAGCACGGCCTGTTCGGCTTCAGCCGAGTGCGGAGGCACCTTGGCATTGAGTAAAGCATTTTGCTTGGTCAAAACTTGATCGTTCATAGCTTGTGCACCATAAGATTAGAAAGGAATTACAACAATTGTGGCGCATTATAGGAGATGTTTCAATGGGTATTTTGGAGGCTTTACATCATTTCATGACAAATGCCACGATATAAATCAACCAATGTAAAATATTGATTCAAAAAAATCTGAGCAGGTTTTATTTCTTTCCTCCGCGAGACATTACATTCAATTCAAAAGCAACCGATGCGTTTGTTCAACCAAATACAGCGGAAGAGATAATAATCTATAACTAATCAGCTTGCCTTGATGATCTTTTATCTTAACTGCCGTTACACTGGGAACATCGGCATTAAATCTAATGGCTATCGATAATTTTTTTAATCCCATAAAAACATGCAAAGATCGCAATGTTCCCGTCGTACCCGATTTCACCTCAATCGGAATAACATTTGTTTCATGCTGGATTAAATAATCAATTTCTGCCGAGGCGCCCGCTTTTTCTCGGATCCAATAATACAACGTGGGATCTATAAAACTTGGCTGAACTGTTCTAAGTAATTGGCCAACCAATTGTTCTGCCACCCCTCCTTCATGAACTAATAGTAAATCATTAATATTCATAGAATCTTTTAAATTTAATCCTAATAATACCGAGACCAAACCCACATCTAAAAAAATCATTTTAAAAAAATTCTCTTTTGATTCAGCCAGCAATGGCAAGCCATTGCCATGACTATAATTGACTTTATGACAGATTCTTGCTCGAGACAACAAATGCAACGCTGTTTTAACAGTAACGGATTGTATGTCATTATTGACTTGACTATATTTGAATTTTTTACCCAACAATCGCGGTACGGCGCTTAACACCTCCTCTAATCTTTCAGAAGAAATTCTGCCCACATATTTAGCAAAATCATCACGATACGTCGCCAACAAATTTTGTTGAATTTCACTGGCTTTCAACAAAGATTGATTGTTAACCCAGTTTTTTACGACCTCAGGCAAGCCTCCAATAACAACATATTCTCGCAATAAATTCCATAATCGCTCATGCATGACAGCTGGTATTTGATCGTCCAATTGATAATGGTGCAAAAAATCATATAGCTTATCTTGCCCAATCGCCAACAAAAATTCTTCAAATGACATGGGTTCCAAATACAAATAACTAATGCGCCCCACAGGCATACTAAACTCATGTTTTTCTAAAGCAAAATCCAATAGAGAACCTGCCGCAATCACCGCTAATTCAGATAATTCCTCACAAAACCAACGCAGTTTTGCTAACAAAGCAGGTGCCGCTTGAATTTCGTCTAAAAATAACAGACTCTGATCTGGTACAATCGTTTGATTAAAATAAGTTTCTAGCAAAACTAATGTTTTTTTAGGATCATTATTTTTAAACAGAGAAATCAAATTGGGATCGCGCTCAAAGTTAAGCTCCAAAAGCGTTTTTCCGCTCACCTCTGAGAAATGACGAACCAGCCAAGTTTTCCCTACTTGGCGCGCACCACGAATAATAAGCGGCTTGCGATCAGATTTATCCAGCCAGGAAACCAGCTGTGCTATTGCCTTTCGCTCCATATCAACTCCTACATGATAATCTCTTATCACTATAGCTGATATTAGCCTCAAAATCAATTCTAACTTATTAAAAATGGGGGCATTTTTGACATGAATCTTATTAAAAATGGGGGTATTTTGCATAAGATCCGGCGCAAAAGAAGGAATGGAACCCGCACTTCATATTACCCATGCAGGTAATATGAAGTGCGGTATGACAGGTGATCATTATTCTCCGTTCTTTTCCATTTCGTCCGTTGTCACGTCATCTGCCGTTTCTTCAGATTTGACGTTAAGCTTAATTTTAGCTTTTACATCGCTATGGAAAATCAACACAATATTGTATTCGCCGGTAGAACGAATTGGACCATCGGGCAAGGTCACTTCGGACTTCTCAACGGTTAAGCCTTTCGCCGTAATCGCATCGACAATTTCGCGCACGCCGATGGATCCAAATAATTTACCTTCGTCTTGTGTTTTGCACATTAACGTAATCTCTAAATTCTTGAACGGTTCGGCACGTTTTTGTGCGACGGCCAAATGCTCCGCAGCAATTTTTTCAAGTTCTGCACGACGCGCTTCAAATTTTTTGATATTTTCTTCATTGGCTGGCACCGCTTTGCCATAAGGAATTAAATGGTTACGCGCATAGCCCGGTTTGACCTTCACTGTATCGCCTAACTTACCTAAATTATGAACCGCTTCTAATAAAATAACTTCCATAATATCCTCTCTTTTTAACGCACCCTAAATTCAACTCGTTTTCTAAAATCAATTACTACATCTAACACGGCAATCACAACAAGCAACCCAATGGTGGTAACTGGAAATACACCCATCAAAATCGCCAATAAAATAAATAAGATCGCGATTTTCAATTTCGATAAACGCCTCGCCAATAATGTCGCGTGTATAACGCTAAGCCCAACCAACAAAAATGGCAACAATAACACTGGCAACACATCGCGCGAAAAACTCACATTAAACCAAGCAAGCGACACGTCAACAATCAACAGTACAGTAGGCACAGTGCTCACCCGAAAATTTAACCACTCTATTAGCCATGCCTGCGGCAATTGCACGATTGATTGCAAAAATCGACCCACCATCAATTCACTGATTGCTGCAAATACTACAATCGCCGCCTGTATGCCCGTTGCGAATTGTGCAAACACTGGCAATATTTTATTAATACGATCCATATTAAAGGATAACGGCGTAAATTCCATAATACGCTGGATAGATTGCGTGATTTCCCCGACCCACCACTGGGCTATATCGGGATAATATAAATGAATACCAATCACCCCGAGAATACCCACGAACGTACCAATCTCCAATGCCACTATCCAGCTCGCATGCCGTTTCAGCAACAATGTCAAACACCACACAAACAGGAGACCGAACACAACTGAATTAAAAAACGGCATCCACATATGCATGGCGCCCAATACAACATAGGGCAACGCCGCCCACAATATCACAAGAAAGCCTTCATACGCGCCTTTTGACAAAGTAACCAAGACCACAATGGCAACGCTCATCCATCCCAACAGCGGAATAAACGAGAAGAGCAGCGCCATCCCAATCGCCTGCACTCGTCCACGAAGCACAAATTGAGCAAAGTTGCGTGCTAATGACATATTATTTGTGGCTATCGCAATAAGGCAATAACGATAACAATCGCGACACCTTAATTGCATTGGTTAGTAAACGTTGATGCTTGGCGCATGTTCCCGTAATGCGACTCGGCACAATCTTGCCCGTTTCTGAAATAAACCGTCCCAATAATTCTACGTCTTTAAAATCTATGTCTGTCATCTCATTTACACAAAAGTAACAAACTTTTTTACGTCTAAAGTAAGCCATTATTTTTGCTCCTCATTATCCATTTCAGTCGTTTTGACCTCTACCCGACGCTTTTCGGATCGAACCGGCTCTTGATATTTATTGGCTTCTTTTGCCAACGGCGACATGGCGGTAATAGCATAATCTCGTCGGATGACAAGCGATCGTAATACCGCATCATTAAAACGAAACAAATGATTTAACTCATCTAAGGTTTCTTGATCACATTCGATGTTCATCAACAAGTAATGTGCTTTATGCACTTTTTCAATTTGGTAAGCGAGCTGACGTCGACCCCAATTTTCTAAGCGGTGCACGATTGCTTTATGGGCGTTCATCACTTGACGATAACGGTCCAACATGGCTGGAACTTGTTCGCTTTGATCTGGATGGATCAAAAGAACGACTTCATAATGTCGCATATGGTTCTCCTCTTGGTTTATCAGCCGCCCAAAAATTTGATGCGGCAAGGAAATAGTGATTTAAAAAGAACAACTTAACAGGGGGCATTGTATTTAAATTTATTCAACTTGACAAGCCTTTTATCAACAGACAAAATAGTGCTCTTTAATCAAATAGTTAAGCCTGTGAAAACGCTCAGCTGGGAAGACGCTTCGCTTATCTCAGGGCTTTAGATTGATTATGGCTACGTAGCTCAGTCGGTTAGAGCGCGGCACTCATAATGCTGAGGTCGGTGGTTCGAGTCCACCCGTAGCCACCAATTTTTCAAATAGCTATCGTTATATCATCGGTGGATTCAACCAATAAGCGCAACGCCTTTTTAAAGTAAGAAATCTCCGCTGCTT
>MGXQ01000005.1 GCA_001801405.1 Gammaproteobacteria bacterium RIFCSPHIGHO2_02_FULL_42_13
ACACTTACATAGTAAAACTATGCGCGTATTTTTCTTCAATCAGAACGTTTAAATCTGCTACCAATCTGGGTGCTATATGTCCAAGTTATTTTGTGACAGACCCTAACAAAAAACCCCGCAAAAGCGGGGTTTTTTAGTTCAAGCAAAAGGCACTTATTTAACCATTTCCTTGAGTCGTTTTAACGTTCTAACTTTAACGACGTTATGTGCTGGTTTTGCTTTAAACATCATTTCCGCGCCTGTGAAGGGATTAATTCCTTTACGGGCTTTCTTAGCCGGCTTATGAACTCTTTCGATCTTCATTAAGCCTTCTAATTTGATAAGACCACAACCACCCTTGCGGATATGATTATGGACAACTTTTGATAATCCATCCATGACTTTGCCAACGTCTTGCTTGGAAACGCCAGCATAACCGGCGAGCGTACGTTGTAATTCGGTCTTGGTATAGACTTTTTCAACAGCTTGAGAGCTGATAGGTATTGTTTTTTTCTGGACTATTTTTTTGGCTGCTTTCTTAGCAGTTTTTTTCGTGTTTGCACGAGTTGCTTTATGCGTTTTGGACTTTTTAACGGCCATTGTTAAATCCCTCATATAATAAATTTAATAACAAAATTATTTGGTATCTACCAAACAGTTTAAAGATATCATACTGTTTGCAATTTGGAAGTTTTTTTAATAAAAAACTGTTGTTTTTCAGTATTTTTCGCTGTTTTTTTTAATAAAATCGGCATAAACGTAGAAAAATAAAATTTTTGCCCCTGATATTTTGTTTTTTTTGAAATATTCAAGCGGTATTTACGGTCATATTTTTTTTGAATAAATTTTTATAATGGAATTCATGATTATTTATATGGTGTTTTACTGCGCATCTGTTGAGCAAATTTGGCCGATTGTATGAAATTGCCCAAAATCTTCTGAAATATACAGCCAATATGGCTTGTAAATTGCGGGTTAGTTTTGTACAATTTCGCCCTCTTTGGTGATCTCACCTGGATGTATTAATTGGAGCAGTAATCTCATGAGAACAGTAACTGTAAGGCCGGAGTCAATCGTACAGCATTGGCATGTCGTCGATGCAAAAGATAAGATTCTGGGGCGTTTAGCCAGCAAGATAGCCTTTCGATTGATGGGCAAGCATAAGCCTGAATATACGTCGAATATGGACCTGGGCGACAATATTATCGTGATTAATGCGGAGTTGATCCGTGTGACCGGTAATAAGGCCGAGGCGAAGCAATATCACCACCATTCTGAGTATCCGGGTGGGATAAAATCGATAGTCTTCAACAAATTATTGGCCAAAAAGCCAGAACGCATTCTTGAGGCAGCCGTCAAAAATATGTTGCCAAAAGGCCCGTTGGGTCGGCAAATATATAAAAAACTGCATGTTTATGCAGGGTCGGCTCATCCGCATATCGCACAAAACCCAGAGACACTTGACATATAACGTATAATTAGGAAATCGTATTTATGGTAACAAAAGCAAAGGCAACGAAAACAGAGAGTTATTATGGTACCGGTCGTCGTAAGAGTTCGACGGCGCGTGTATGGATGAAGCCAGGCGAAGGCAAGATTGAAATCAATGCTTGCGAAATGGATAAGTATGTGACCCGAGAGACGGCTCGCATGGTGATTATGCAGTCGTTGCAAGCGGTGAATATGGTCAATAAATTCGATATTAAGATCCGTGTGCGAGGCGGCGGTATTAGCGGTCAAGCCGGTGCGATTCGTTTAGGCATTGCTCGAGCGCTTGTTCATTATGATGAAGGCGATGATGGTGTAGCCGGGAAAGCCGGGACTGAACGATCATTTCGTCGGCTGTTGCGCGATCATGGCTTCTTAACACGCGATGCAAGGAAGGTTGAACGTAAAAAGGTCGGATTACACGGTGCGCGCAGAGCTACTCAGTACTCCAAACGTTAATGTTCTCTATTTTTTCCATATTTGCCGTCAACGGGAGTGATGTATGGCAGTAATGACAAAAAAACGTATGGTGATGACGCTTTATAGCGGATCGATGGATATCCAGAGTCACTGTGTACGCATCGTCTTAGCCGAAAAAGGTATTTTGTCAGATGTGATCGAAATCGGTCGTCATAATATTGTCGAAGATCTTTCTCGTCTGAATCCTTATAATTCTGTGCCCACGTTGGTTGATCGTGATCTTGTTTTATATAATTCCAATATTATTGTCGAGTATTTGGATGAGCGTTTTCCTCATCCTCCTTTATTACCGGTATATCCTGTGATGCGTGCTAAATATCGTTTGATGATGTATCGCATCGAGCGTGATTGGTGTAGTTTGATTATGGATATTGAAAATAAAACAGAAAAAACAGCGGCAGCCAAAGCGGAATTGATTGATGGGTTGACCAGTATCGCCGATACATTTTCGGATTTTCCCTATTTTTTGAGCGAAGAATTTTCATTAGTGGATTGTTGTGTGGCGCCTATTTTGTGGCGATTGCCGAGATGGGGCATTGTGCTGCCTAAAGCGGCAGCGTCACTTTTAAAATATGCCGAGCGTTTGTTTGAGCGTGATGCGTTTCAGCTGAGTTTAACGGAAACCGAGCGTGAACTGCGCATGACCGAGAGGGAGTGATGATGTCAAGCGAAATGTTGCCGATGCACTCTTATTTGATTCGTTCGTTGTACGACTGGATTTTAGATAGTAAATGTACGCCTTATCTTGTAGTTAATGCTGAGATACCAGGCGTATGTGTCCCAAAGCAGTTTATCAAAGATGGCCAGATTGTTTTAAATATAGAGCCGACCGCGGTTAAAGATTTAATTATTGATGTCGAAGCGGTGAGTTTTACGGCAAGTTTTGGTGGTATTCGCCAAACCATTTACGTGCCACCTTTAGCGGTGAAGGCCATTTACGCAATGGAAAATGGTCAAGGCATGGTGTTTGAATCTGATGTTCAAGCTCAACCTGATGGAAAGGCGAGTACCGGCGATGCTGGTTCGACTACCACAAGCCGTGGCAAAAAAGGCCGGCATTTGCACGTTGTTAAATAATCATAAGCTTGCAAACTCGGCTTTTTTGGCCTATGCTCCAAAATAGACTCGTCTATTTTGTACAGGAGGGAAAAATGGCCGTAAAACGATATTGCGAATCCTATATTTTTCAAGATGTTAAGAAAAAAATGGTTTTTATCGGAGGGCCGAGACAGGTGGGTAAAACTACGTTGGCTCGAGCGCTTGCTCGCGAAGAATTTACAAGAACAGCCTATTTTAATTGGGATGTTGATGAAGATCGTAAAGCGATACGATCTAAACAGTGGCAACGGGATACGGCACTTATTATTTTCGATGAGTTACATAAATATCCTCGTTGGAAACAGTGGATTAAAGGCGTATATGATTCGAAATTAGAGGGGCAGCATTATCTTGTGACGGGTTCAGCAAGATTGGATGTCTATCGACGTGGTGGCGATTCTTTGATGGGGCGTTATCACTATTGGCGACTACATCCTTTAAGTTTGGATGAGTTGCCTGTTGGGATAACACCTGAAGACGCTTATCAACGGTTGCTGAAAAATGGCGGATTTCCAGAGCCTTTTTTAATGAATGACGAACGAGAAGCGCGACGATGGCGCAAAGAGCGATTTGACCGAGTATTACGTGAAGATGTGCGAGATGTCAGTTTGATCCGTGAGATACAATTACTATATTTTTTTGTAGATGCATTACGCAATCGTGTGGGTAGTCTTATTACATTATCCAATTTGGCTCGAGATTTGGAGATATCCCCCAAAACAGCAAAATCATGGCTCATATTAATTGAAAAAATGTATATTGTTTTTTCTGTTCCGCCGTTGACACGCAATATCCCGAGAGCAGTACAAAAACCACCGAAAGTCTATTTTTTTGATAATGCAGATACTATAGATAATGCAGCTGTTCGGTTAGAAAACCTCGTTGCAACACATCTATTGAAACGGTTACATTTTATAGAAGATTATTATGGCCATCGTTGTCGATTGCATTATATTCGAGATAAAGACAATCGAGAGGTCGATTTTGTCACCATCATTGATGATATTGTCATAGATTTGATCGAAGTAAAATTGCATGATACAAAAATTTCTGCAAGCTTAAAATATTATGCAAAAAAATTAAAACCAAAACATGTCGTACAAATTGTGGGTGATTGTCCGCATCCTTTTGATAAAGATGGAATCTCGGTTATGAGTCCCATAGATTTTTTTAAGAATCCGCCTTGGGAATGTCCTATCTCCAGCCCGCTCTCATCGTGATACCTGGAAATGTCTTTTCTTTTTTTAGCGAAGGGTCGGGTGGTTGTAATTTCAGGAGACGCGCATCCAATAATTCCCACGTATTGACAACTCTGTCTGGGGTGGGGGTGAATAATATACTGAGTATTGCGCCGAGGTCATTGCCAAAAGTTGAATTTCGTATGGCCGCTTGTGATATATGTTCAGCCTCTTTTGCCATTTCTATGCAAGCTTGAGCTTTGTGAAAATTTGTTATGGCATCGGGGGCGTCATAATCGAGCGCGGCTATATTGAGATACGCTTGTGCCAATATGAGCCATCCTGGCGTTCCATGCAATTGTCCAATTTTATGTTCACTCAATAATTGGCGAACCAATTCTTGTTGAATGGGCTTTTGCTCCTGTGCGACTAAAGTTTTTCTTGCTGTTTGTTTTATGAGTTTATGTTGTTCATGGATGCTTGATAAATTTTTCCATCCGACCGCCATCCTTAACCAGATAGCAGCTTCATCTTCGTTAGTGTCAACAGTCGCCACAAATCGAAAATGACAGGCAATACCCAAAACGACATCTAATGTGTTTAGCATGGGTTTTTGTGGTAAGAAATGATCGGGCGCGCCATATTGTGTTAATTGTGTTTCCCAATGCTCTTCTAATTCTGGCCAACGACAATAGTCGATTAATTGAGGATGATGATCAAGCAGTATGGCGAGCTGATAGTGGTGGCCAGCCAATTTATCTGACGAAATACTTTTTATGTACTTTGCAATCGCTTGTTTGTTTGCAGTGGTTTTATGTGCTTCGTATGTGCCAACGAGAGCCTCTAACGCTGCCGCGGTTGCTTGTATCTCATCTGTTAAGTCGAGTGTTGGCATGTGAATCCCTTACTTGGATATGGGCAGCAAGATGATACGGGCAGGGTAGCTTGGACTATGTTTTTTGTCAATTTTCAAGAAATAACCATAATTTTTAATGCACGAGCCCGAAGTCGAGCGGCTAAATGATTGATTTATAATGATACAAAAAGAACGATTATTTTGCATCTCTTAATCTTCCCTTAAGAATGCAGTTCTATACTAACAATAGTAACGTAGCCTGGGTGGAACGAGCAAAGCGAGTGAAACCCAGGGTTTTCATCCTGGGTTTCGCTTCACCCAGGCTACGCTTGCTAATAATAGTCGCATAAGAAAAAGTATAAGAAAAAAAGGCGGCAAATCAGGGATTTACCAGCGAATTCGGCCTTTTTTACCTATACTAAAAGTAATGCAGTAAATAGAGGATATGGTGTATGCCATTATCAGAAAATCTTAAACAAGCGTTGTCTTCGAAGGCACGAGAGTTTTCGCGTATTTCTGTTATTGGCGTATCTGATTGGATTGTTCGCGAGAAACAAGATTTGGAGCGTTTTTTTGTTGACTTTCAGGATCGTTTGGAACGTGCCGAGGTTGAGGATCAACAAAAAATATTACAAACTACTGTGGCCTATGACTTATTGGAAAGGGTGATTCAATTAACGAGGCGACGGCAGGCTATTTTTGAGCAAAACGACGGGCGTTCAACATATGATACATTGGCGTTATCCGAGATGCTCTATGTTTTACAGGATATTTTGTTGGACTGTGTGGGTGGCATATTTTTAAATCCTGTGGAATGTCGACCTATTTTGAAGCAGTTAGAAATATCGCTTCGTCCATCCCGCTCGTGCGATCCCAAAGCCGACCACGAGGTCATTAACCAATATTTTCTTGCATTAAGAGATCACTTTCCTGAATTTCAGCGTGTGGAACGAGTACGAGCATCCATTCAAACGAATGGTTCGAGATTTACTCGCTGGTTGAATCCTGCAGCTAATCCGGGCGATCGATTAACTGGTAGCGAGTTGTTTTCAAAAATAAAAAAAAATCCACCATTAGCCGGAGATATTTTACGTGATCGCGGTTGGTTTGGCGGTAAAAATCTTTGGCAAGAATTAACGGGGGAGCAAATCTTTCAGTTGTTTGCAATGAATAATTGGCACGTGAATCAAGCGATTCAAGCGAATACGAATTCTGTATTTCGTAGTAAATTACGTGAGGGATTGCAGGTAGTATTGCAAAAAATAAGAAGCAACCGAGCGGTGTTGATTCGACAAGAATTTGCAGGCTTAGAATTGGCGCTGCAATCAGAGAATCGCGTATTGTTTGTTAGAAAAGGCATTTTATGGGGCGAGCGTAGTGTTGATATGCGATTAATTGATGCCGCGCTGAAGCAATTGCCAGCAGTAACAGCCGCAGCAGCGAAAGAAGAAAAAGAAGCAAAAGAAGCAAAGTTTTCTGCGCAAACAATAGATCCTGGCTTTTCTGAATTAGATGCGCAGCAACAAAAAGACATAGTTGAGTATTTAGTTGCTGAAATTAAAACATATTTGCAGACCTCGGATCGTGGGCCAAGCGCCACTTTGTTTGGTCTTTTAACTCACAATGATGACGATTTATTTACACAAATTGATCGGCAGATGCAACAACAAGATCCTACCTATCGTTTTTGGTTTTTAAAATTAATCGAGTTGCGAACAAACGAACAGATTTCCGGCAAATTAAAAAAATTGGCAAATGTATTGTATGGTGCGGCGACCTATGGAAAAGGGATTTTTGCTAAGTTGAAGCAAGACCAACAGCAGGAAGCAGCAGCAACAACATTGCAATCGCATTGGCGTGGTCGTCAAAGTCGTAAAGTGGATGTGGCCGAAGCAGCAAAAATTTCAGCAGTAATTGCAGAGTTTAATCGTTTATGGACTGCTAGTCTTGCAGAAGGAGGAGCACAAGCTCAAGCTCAGGCGGATATGAGTGCTCTGTTGGCTGATCCAGTGCAGTTTGAATTATTGAAAACGTATTATTCTGAACACGGGCTTATCACATTCGCTAATCGATTAGGTCGGCTTGTGATTGTGTTAGATGATGAGAAATTTTTAAAACAGCATGAATATATTGATCTCTATTTGTCAGAACAACGGAGCTCCCCTGTGTTTGCAGATGCGGCAGATAAGCGTTTGGCAGATTCAGAAACACCTGGCGTTGCTGATGCTGCACGAAAAAGAATGGATGCTCGTACCCATACGGCGGCGGAAGCACCGAGAGGCTCTGCACAGAAGTCGGTAGTAGTAATTATTCAAGAACTTGTTGATCAATTACCTATGGCATTTGAGCAAAAAAGCGTTGGCTTACCGCATGAGCAGGCTGAGGTGCTTGCCGTTTTAGCGGAGCCAAAGGGAGAGATTGATGGGGTGAACGTTATACAATCATTGCTGGGTATCAATGCCGCAGTGACTGAAGGCGGTACCTGCAATTCTAATTGGGCTCAAACTTGGTCGTCTAGCATTGGGAAGAGTGGTTCGCAGCTTGCTGGTCTTTTGCTAAAATTGCATCAGCGGTTAACAGAGATTTTACCAAAACAACAAGCTGCGGAGGCGACTGACGCTGGTGCGCGTGCGGTGCGAGGTCGTGGTGCGCCAAGAGCATCTGGTTCACCGGCGAGAATGTTTGCTCCTCCTCAACCCCCCGATCCAGCGGCTGGTGTTGGCAGATCGCCCTTGGTTCCGCCAGTGGGTGGTGGTCTAAAGCCGAAATAATAATCCTCTGTTTTTACTCAGTTGGTTAATCTTTATCCGCATAACGATTTTTCATGTAAAGTGTGTTAGAATAAAAAAAGACATATTTACACAAAGACTCGCGACGAAACATCGGGAGAGCGCGTATGTTTAAAGAAATTTTAAATAAGATGTTGCCGCCAAGCGAAAAGATTTTTTTTAGTTATTTTGAGGAAAGCGCTGAGATTTGCCGCCAATTGGCGATAGTTCTTTTTCGCATTACGCATGACGGCTTATCAGAAGAGCAGTTGGCTCTTGCGATACAACTAAAAAGAGAGAGCAATAGCATCACCGAAAAAACGCTGACCAGACTTAATACCGCTTTTATCACACCGATAGACAGAGATGATATTCAAACGATTTCGATCTTGCTCAATAAAATAGCGCGCACTGTCGCAAAAGGCATTTCTTTTCTAAAAACATATCAGCTGCCTGAATTTACAGAAAATCTAAAACAACAAACCGCTGCATTATTAGAGGCCTGTCACGAATTAAAAGCCACCGTTCTAAAATTCAAAAAATTTAAACATACCGATGCGATTTCTGATAGTCGCGATAAGATGGGGGTCATCGAAACACGAGGAGACGATATTGTATTTAATGCGATGTCGGATATTTTTTCAGGGCGTTATAATCCTTTAATCGTTATCAAGTTACATGATGTACATAAAAACGTAGAAAAAGCACTCGATCTTTGTTTTCTTCTATCCGATACACTCGTTAACGTATCGTTGAAACATACGTAAGGCAAGTATATGGGGATTGTTGTTTTTATTATCGTGTTGATCGCCGCTTTCGTTTTTGCTTTTACCAACGGATTTCATGATAGCGCCAATGCCATTGCAACCGTGGTTTCCACAAAAGTATTGTCCCCACGCATTGCTGTTTTGTACGGTGCTACGTTAAATTTTCTGGGTGCTTTTTTTGGCGTACAGGTAGCAAAAACAATCGGCATCGGATTGGTGACAAGCAGCAGTATTACTCCACTGGTTATTTTGGCAGCGCTGTTAACGGCTATCATTTGGAATTTTGTGACGTGGCACTACGGATTGCCCTCCAGTTCTTCGCATGCATTAATTGGCGGGTTAATCGGTGCGTCCATTGCGCATGCGGGCATTGGGGTGGTGAATATTCAGGGAGTCAGTAATGATGTGATCATCCCTATGATTGGATCACCGATTTTGGGTATTTTGGTGGTATATGTTTTTATGATGCTATTGCTTCATGTTTTTTATAAAATAACGCCCCGGCAAGCGAATAAATATTTTGGACAATTACAAATAATTTCGTCTGGTCTGATGGCGTTTAGCCA
This sequence comes from Gammaproteobacteria bacterium RIFCSPHIGHO2_02_FULL_42_13, assembly GCA_001801405.1. Classification (GTDB taxonomy): domain Bacteria; phylum Pseudomonadota; class Gammaproteobacteria; order UBA12402; family UBA12402; genus O2-02-FULL-42-9. The sequence continues at coordinate 9,181 of MGXQ01000005.1, forward strand.
TGGAGCTAATGACACTCAAAAATCAATAGGTATTATTACTTTAGCCTTGATCAGTTTTTTTAGTTTAAAAACATTTAATGTGCCTACATGGGTGGTGGTTGCGAGTGCGCTCAGCATGTCGCTGGGAACCATGACAGGGGGGTGGCGCATCATCCGAACGATGGGGCATAAGATGATGAGATTAAAACCGATTGATGGCTTTGCGGCAGAAACATCTTCTGCTGTTATTATTTTGCTGGCCTCGCATATGGGTATTCCGGTGAGTACGACGCATGTTATTTCGGGTTCCATTATTGGTGCGGGTAGCGCGAGACGTTTTTCTGCTGTTAAATGGAGTGTGTTTGGCAATATGATTTTTGCTTGGATTCTAACGATTCCGATCTGTGTATTGCTCGCGGATATCTTATACTCCGTGCTGGCGTAGCACGGTAGGTTGGGCTAAATAAAATGTAGGTTGGTGCTGAGCGAAGCGAAGCCCAATAGGAATAATTTGTTGGGCCTCACGGCCCAACCTACGTACTGCATGGAGCGAAGCGGAATGCGGGAATATTTATTCTCCATAATCTCCTTCTTTTAATTTCATACATTCTCCAATGACGAGTACGGCCAATCTCGCATGTTTGTTACCAACGCATGTCTTATCGGATTATAAAGTTCTTCCCGCATTTCGCTTCGCTCCATGCGGGCTACGCTGGCTGAGATTTTTTTTGTAAACAAAGCTACCTTCCTTATGCTACACTATAGTTGCGTTTTTTTTGTAAAAAGTGAGTAAATGACAATGAAAACATTGGGCGTTTCTACCCTTTTTCCCTTTGAAGATATTCCTTTGTGGCTCGGAAAAAGTCGCGCATTAACGGCCTTACAAACACGGGTTATGCCGATCATTCAAGAAGACATTAGAAGCGTTGTCGATGCAGGCTTGAAAGAGTTTGAGAGTGCAGAAATGATTCAAGCGTTACAACAATTGGGCCAAGCTATTCACGGATTGCCGCAGTCGATAGTTCGTTCGAGCTTAGAACAACAGATGCGTTTTTTTGTTTTAGTGGTGCAAAATCGCTTGGACGATGCGGAAGAGCCCGCTCCATTGCGAGATAAATGTGCTGAGATGATACGGGTATTTGGTGCAGTGCCGGTATTAAACGAAACGGTGCCCTTGCCAGCGTTAGAATTTTTACCCAGTCAGTATGTAGATAGTGCCGCTCGTTGGGCAACTATTATTTGGAAAAATCCGAGCAGAGATGCTGCCAAAGAAAAGATCGGTTTTTTTGATAAAAGACAAGCGGATGGTCGAATTGCTTCAGTGAGATTGCATTTAATTGATTTGGATGGAGATGATAGAGAAACGGGTGAGGCTTTAAGTTATGCGGATGCGGATTTTTATGCAATTGGAAATTTACAGGCAGATCATTTACAGCCATCAGAGAATATTATTTATCGACAATTAGAGTTAATTACTGCAATGAATATTGATCCAATTTTGCGGCAAGCCATGTTAGATCAAGGAAAGGATAAGGGATATTTTATCGAAACAGCGGCTGGCTGTTTTGGGTCAAAACTGTTTTTCATGGAATATCATAATTGTATTGGTAATTTATGGTTTGTAAGTACTGCGTATGGTGGGCAAAAAAGCAACCGAGATCCAATTGAGTGGTTCGCACAACAGGAGCGTTTTGGGGATAAATTTTTCGATGCCGTTGGAGGGAGGGAATCAATTAATAGAGCCAGTATTTTATATACTACCCAAGAAGGGGTTTTGTTAGCCGATGTAGCGCGTCAGTGGTTTCGAGAAAGTTATGGACAAGAAATTACGGTTGCAGGGTATGTGGCACGTCAAATTAAGCAGCCAATGTTAGCACGGGCTCAAAAAGTAGAACGGCGGGGTATGAAACGGGAGGGGGTTAAATTAATGGCCAGCATGGTGACAGCAGAGGGTCTTCTGGAAGGAGACAGTGATGCGAGCGCTGATTCAGGTCATACTTCCAGTCTTGCTAGTAGTGACGCAGCCATTACACCGAGAAATTTAGGACGAATGAAAGAAGTAGCTGCTGAACAATTACCGGCAGTTAAGGAAAAAGTGCATGACGCATTTCAAGGATATTTAGAGGTAGCGAAACGGAGCAGAAAACAGGGAGCTGGTAAAAAAGAGATAGAGGATAAGTCAACACGTGAGTTTGGTTTTGGCACGGGAGGAAAATAACATGTTTAAGCGACCATCTGGTGATGGATTTTTTACAAAACAAAAAAAGCAATCACCCGAAGAAAAAGCATTCGTGAAAATAATTCGGGAACAATGCCGTCAAGATATGATTAATGAATTTGTATCAGCATTTCCAGAACAGATCCCTTCAGAGCGAGATATAGAAGGAGCATTAGATGTCCTTATAGATCAGTTACGCAGTAGCGGCCAATTACAGCAAATGTTGGATCAGTATTTACAAGAAAAAATTGCTGATGAGCGGGCACGGTTTGGTTCTGGTCAGGGTAAATAAATAATTTATGAAAAGCTCGCCAAAGTAAATGATCACTGGATACGTTGTAGTTTGGAGTTGCAAAAAGCATTTGGTTTGTAAGGCCGTAAGCCCACGAAAATCCCACGTTGCAAAGGAATTAATTTTGCAGTAGGGCTTTGTCAATGCGGTGTGGTAATAATGACGTTGGATTTATTTCTC
>MGXQ01000006.1:0-1666 GCA_001801405.1 Gammaproteobacteria bacterium RIFCSPHIGHO2_02_FULL_42_13
AATGTACCGCTTTTGCAGAAACACAATCGGCTGCTACCCAAAGCGGCGTGCGCCCATATTCGTCTGGTTGATTAACAAGATGCCGGCCAAATTGTGCGCAAAGACTATAGACATCCTCGAGCTGATCCTTCACGATCGCACGAAACAACTTCCCTAATGTGCCCGGCGGTGGTGGAGACATAGCAACTCTCTTGAGAATACTTTCGCTATTGTATCACAAGAGTCAGATGAAATTTAAAATTTATATACACCCAAATCCCGATATAGAAAAAGCTAAAACAAATGAAGCCTTGTCTGTATAATGGTTTTAACAGAAATCATTAACCACCCAATGGGTGCAACAAAAAAGGCTTCAAGATATGTTACCCTATCAAATACAAACAACCAATGATCTTTTAACTTCTCGCGCGGGTTTAATCTGTATTGCTCAGCTGATGAACAATATTGGGTTTGCTGGCTTGGTCGATCGTTATTTTCCTCATCCACAAAGCAATCGAGGATTTGAACCTTCCGTGTTTGTCACCGCTCTGGTGATCATGCTACATGAAGGCGGCTCTTGCTTGGATGATCTTCGCCATATTCGCGAGGATGGCGCTCTCACTCAATTACTTTCGATAAAAGTACCCGAATCAGATTCCATGGGCGACTGGTTGAGACGTGTTGGCTTGGATGGGGTAAAGGCAACCGAGGAAATTAATAAACCGTTACTGCAATTAGCGTTGCATGATCGTCGCTCGATTACATTGGATATTGATGCCACACTCTCCGCTTCTCAACATCGCACGGCCGAATGGACGTATAAAAAATGTACGGGCTACATGCCGATCGTGGGACATGTAGCAGAAACAGGCCAGGTGGTTGCCACTGATTTTAGAGCGGGCAATGTCGCGCCGGCCACACAGAATCTTGAGTTTATTCATCAATGTGAAAAGGCGTTACCCGCCGGCGTAAGAGTCAGTAAGCTCCGTGTCGATGCGGCGGGTTATCAAGTGACTATCCTGGATGAGTGTATCAATCGGGATATTCAATTTGCGATTCGCGCCAAAATGAATCAATCATTAAAGGCGATGGTAGAAGAACAATCAGGCGACGCGTGGCAACCGCTGTTGGATCGCCAGGGTCGTGAAATACAGGATGAGTCCACGTGCCGATTTCTTCACAGCATGAATCAAAGTCAGCACGCGTTTACAGTGATTGTGCAACGCAAAAAAATCCATGGTCAATTCGTATTGGATTTAAAAGAAGAAACGACGGAAGAAATCGTTTATCAAGGCGAATACATGTATCGTGCCATTGCCACCAATCGAGATGACTTGAGCAACAGTGAGTTAGTGCATTGGTATAATCAACGCGGCGAGGCGTCCGAAAATCGTCTCAAAGAGCTCAAACTCGATTTTGGTGCCCATCGCATGCCCTGTAACGATTTTGCGGCAAACGCATTATATTTTTCGTTGTGTGCATTAGCCTATAATCTTTTTGCGTTGATGCGTTTAGTATTGCCCGTACGTTTTGAGAGCTGTCGGGCTAAAACCATTCGCTGGCGCTTATATGCCTTAGCGGGTAAAATCGTGATGCATGGGCGAAAATTGTATCTCAAAGTAAAAGCGGCTCATCGCGCATTACTGGAAGAAGTTTTAGGCGCGCTCGGAAAATTAGCTTGCGCCCC
>MGXQ01000006.1:1944-9749 GCA_001801405.1 Gammaproteobacteria bacterium RIFCSPHIGHO2_02_FULL_42_13
CGCAGGAATATCTAAATATTCAACGTCTTGATCAACGTATTCAGCCGGCTTTGAGGAAGTGGGCGCGCTTTTTTTGCGCAACACAGCAGGCCTATCCAATTTATGATAATCCACCCGCGGCTCCGGAGCAACGCCCACAGCGGCCACCGATGGCGAGATATCATCATCTATTAAATTTTTGCCATCTATACCTGTCACAACAACGGTAACACGCATCTCATCGGTCATTTCAGGATCGATAACAGTGCCAACCACAACTGTTGCATTATCGGAGCTAAAGTGCCGAATAACACTGCCCACCGATTCAAACTCACCAATGGACATATTTAAGCCGGCGGTAATATTAACCAATACACCGCGCGCGCCTGTCAAATTAATATCCTCCAACAATGGGCTCGAAATAGCTGCTTCCGCTGCTTCCACGGCTCGCGTTGGACCAGTGGCCACGCCTGTACCCATCATCGCGACACCCATTTCGCGCATAACAGTACGCACATCTGCAAAGTCAACATTGATCAAGCCAGGACGCGTAATCAATTCGGCAATACCTTGAACCGCGCCTAATAAAACATTATTCGCTGACTTAAAGGCATCCAATAAGGTAATTTCCTTGCCCAAAACGCTCAATAATTTATCATTTGGAATGGTAATTAACGAGTCAACAAATTGCGCCAATTCTCGAATACCCCCATCAGCAACTTCCATGCGCTTCGTGCCTTCAAATGAAAAAGGCTTCGTTACAACAGCGACGGTTAGTATTCCTAATTCCTTTGCAATTTGAGCGACAATCGGCGCAGCACCCGTGCCTGTACCACCACCCATACCAGCGGTAATAAAGATCATATCGGCGCCATCTAAAATTTCTTTAATGCGATCACGATCCTCTTCAGCTGATTGACGACCAATTTTGGGATCTGAACCTGCACCCAAACCCTTTGTGACTTCTGAACCCAGCTGCAATAAAGTACGAGCATTTGACGCTTTTAGTGCTTGCGAATCCGTGTTCGCACAAACAAAATCAACACCCTCAATCGCTTGCGTTAACATATGTTCTACCGCGTTACCGCCTCCGCCACCCACGCCTATTACCTTGATAACAGCGCTCTGCGGAAAGTTGTCTACTAACTCAAACATTGTACCAGGCCCTCAATTAATCCATTTAATGAACCATATCTCATTACTATAACCAGAATATTTGACAGAAGAAAGCCCCCGTCACAATATTTTGCTCAGCAACAACATACCTAAAAACTACAGGTCACCCAATTTTTCATACGAGAAAATAGCCCTTCTGAGCTCCCTTCATAACGCACGGGCTCATGACCCACTTCATGTTGTTGTTGATAGCCATACAATAATAACCCTATGCCTGTTGCGTATTTTGGATTTTTCACCACATCCACAAGCCCGCTCACCTGTTCTGGCATGCCTAAACGCACCGGTGACTCAAAAACCTGTTCACCCAGCTCCAACACACCCGGCATCAATGCAGCCCCGCCGGTTATCACAACGCCAGCAGCAATTAAATCTTCAAAACCGCTACGACGAATTTCATTGCGCACCAAAGTCAATAATTCTTCATATCGCGGCTCACAGATTTCGGCTAATGCCCGACGAGAAAACTGGCGACCGAGACGATTACCGACGCTCGCCACTTCAAAAACTTCTGACTCATCCGCTAACTCAACCATAGCATAACCATGTGCTTGCTTGATATCTTCTGCATTTTGAGTCGGCGTACGCAATGCGATCGCGATATCATTAGTAACCTGATCGCCGGCAATGGGAATAACTGCTGTATGACGAATGGCACCATCCACAAAAATCGCAATATCCGTCGTTCCACCACCGATATCCACTAAGCAAACACCCAACTCTTTTTCATCATCGGAAAGCACCGCATAACTAGAAGCCAATTGTTCTAAAATAACATCCGTTACTTCTAATCCACATTGACGCACGCATTTGACGATGTTTTGAGCCGCACTCACCGCCCCTGTAATAATATGTACTTTCGCCTCTAAACGAACACCTGACATTCCAATAGGATCGCGAATGCCATCTTGATTATTCACAATAAATTCTTGTGGTAAAATATGTAAAATCTTTTGATCAGCAGGAATTGCCACGGCACGCGCCGCATCAATCACGCGATCAATGTCGGCCTGCGTCACTTCTTGATCGCGAATGGCCACAATACCGTGCGAATTTAAACTACGAATATGACTGCCCGCAACGCCGGTGTAGACGGAATGAATTTGACAACCTGCCATCAGTTCAGCCTCTTCGACCGCACGTCGAATAGACTGCATCGTTGAATCAATATTCACAACCACGCCACGCTTTAATCCATGCGATGGCGTAGAGCCCACACCGATCACATGCACATTACCATCGGATGAGACTTCCCCAACGATCGCTGCAACCTTTGACGTTCCAATGTCTAACCCGACAAATAAATTTTTCTCAGGTTGTTTTTTTCTCGTCATATCTCACTCTCCATTAAGATGCCCATTTCACTGCCATACCATTCTGATATTGTAAATCGACTTCTTGCGCGCGCCTAGCATTTGTCGCAAATACTTCTGGATATACTTTAGCAAAACGTTCCACTCGATCCAAAACATTGTCACGACCTAATTTTAATGTCACCCCACTATCTAATGTAACTGATAAAAACTGTCCTGGATCACTCTCAACCGCTATTATCTGCATATTAAGCGGTTTTAGAATATCACTGATCTGCTGGTAATAACTTAACATTTGAACCGTAGAGGTCACATCGCCAATAAATTTTGGCAGTTTTTTGACCTCTTCTTGTGATAAATTCACTTGAAAAATTTCACCATACGCATTGATCAAGCTATTATTACCAAAACGTGCAACGGGTTTCTGAGCAGAAACATTGATCAGCAGCGTGGCAGGCCAAATACGACGTACCTCAGCCTGAGAAATATCGGATAAACTTTGAACAGAAGCCTGCATTTTTTGTAACTTTACATTAAAAAATCCATTTTCAACCGCAGGCTTTAAAATTTTCTGTATCTGTGCTTGATCGGCCGGATTCACTTCCCCACGAACAATCACCTCTTCGATTGGAAATGCACGCTCTTCGTGCACCACAAACAACGCGCCCGCACCCAAGACAAAAACCACCAATAAAAACATCATCCAGCTGCTATATCGCGTTGATCGCGGAGACTTCTTGTGCACTTCCTGTTTTGACATCAGCTCTCTATTCCACCAAACAAATACAAAAGATTATTATACTGTATTGTGAAGGGGATGCATACAGTGCCTTTATTGCGAAGCAAATACCTCGCGGCTTGCCGCGAGTACTTTACGCATGGGGTTTCTAAAGGGGAGAGGCGAATCTCCCCTTTAGTCGCCGTTTGCGCGAATTTACTTCGCGCAGGCGATCAATAAAAGAAATAAAAATACCCCGCCTGCTTGCAGCGGGGATTTTTATTTTACCCACTGCCCCTGCCATAATTTTTCAAGAAAAATCCGCCAAGGCAAAATATGGATACCATCCACCATACGCGGTTCTTTTTCAGAACACACAACGAGATAATGTTTTAATTTTTTCTCCTCACGCAACATGCTTAATGCTTTAAGATCATGAGCCGATATTGCCGCGCTCGCCTTAACCTCAATGGCTGTCATGTCACCCAAAATAAAATCGACCTCCAATCCTGTCGTTGATCGCCAATATGACAACGAACATCCCGCGACATAATCTACAAAAGTTTTTAATTCGTGAAATATGACGCTTTCAAATGCCTCGCCAAATTCGGGTGATCCTAACTGAATCAAGCTGCGATGTTGCAATTTTCTCGTTACCCCTGCATCAAATAAATAATATTTTGATGTCGTGATCGGCTTTCGCTTAATCGTTTTATTCCAAGCCGGCAATTCAAATAACAACAATGTATCTTTTAAAATTTGAAAATATTCATGTATCGTCGTACGCGCCACCTGCGCATCATTCGCGATTTTTGTGTAATTAATTATTTTACCATTACATAAACCCGCGATCTCGAGAAATCGACTAAATGCCGGTAAATTTCGTGTTAATCCTTCAGCAGCAATTTCTTCTCGTAAATATAACCCTAAATAATCTTGTAAATTCTCATCGGGCGTATCGGATAAATAAACAGACGGTAATAATCCATAATTCACCGCACGCAATAAATCAAACTGACTTTGCAATTCACAAAAACTAAAGGGATGTAAGTGTTGGACATGCGCTCGACCACCCAGTAAATTAACACCGCTACGACGCAATTTCCTGGCGCTCGAACCAGTTAATAAGAAACGAATTCCTTTTTCTTCAATCAACCAATGCACCTCATTCAATAATTCAGGCAAACGCTGCACCTCATCAATCACCACAATCTTATCCGGTGAAAGAGCGCATTCTTCCCGTATGCGTTGTGGCGCACGATTTAACGTAACATAGGTATCGCTTTCTAATAAATTATAAACGCGATGCTGCGAGAACAATTGACGAATCAACCAAGTTTTCCCGGTTTGACGAGGACCAAACAGAAAAACCGATTTTTTCTTCAGTGTGGACAAAAGATCAATATGACGCTGAATATTCATAAAACACCAATAATTGACGACTCTATTGTCAATTATTATAGTTAATTGACAACAGAGTTGTCAAACAAAAAAACGGAATAATAAAAACACAGTATATTCAGTTGGTTATAAAAATCACTTCTGGACTCAAATCAGCCAATAATCCGCACTTCTAACTCCAATCGCACGCCGCTATCTCTCTCGACGGTTTCTTGGATATGTGCAATGACACTTTCAACGTCAGCGGATGTGGCCTTGCCGAGATTGACAATAAAATTAGCGTGCTGATCAGATACTTGCGCATCACCGACACGATAACCCTTTAAATTACTCTCGGTAATTAATTTAGCGGCACTCTGATTGGGCGGATTACGAAACACCGATCCGGCATTGGGCAATTTTAGCGGATGCTTTTCTTGTCGTTTTTTCAGCATCTCGTGCATCTGTTGCAAACTTGTCTCACGATTGCCCGGCGGCAACTTCCAACGCGCGCCGACAAACCATTCGTCAACAGGCATATTGACATGACGATAGCCGACTTCATACTCTGTTGGTTTTCGATGATGTATTTGTCCGTCACGATCGATGGATTCTAATTCAACAATATGATCCCAAGTTGCTTGCGTGTATGCCCCCGCGTTCATCGTCAGTGCGCCACCGACAGTACCCGGAATACCAATTAAAAACTCAAATCCAGTTAATGCATTCTCGGCCGCAAATCGCGATAATTGCGCGCTGGGCAATCCGGCTTGCGCGTAAATCATCCCACGCAATTTATCAAATTTTATACCGTCTAAATTATTTTTTATTAAAACAATCGCACCATTAAACCCCGCGTCACGCACCAAAATATTAGTACCCGCACCTAAAAATATAATGGGTTCTTCTTTCGGCAACATCAACAAAAAATGAGAAAGATCCTCAACGGTTGCCGGTTGAAAAAAAAATTTCGCCGGACCGCCAATTTTCCACGACGTATAGGGCGCTAACACAGTGTTTTCTGAGAATTGGCCTTTTAAACCCAAAAAATTAGACATAACCAGTTTACTTTAATAGATTTTTTATTGTCGCACTCACATCGCCCGCACCCTGCGAAATCAGAACATCATTGTTTTTAATCACATCGCACAATACATCATATAATGTTGATTTATCTGATACGAGCACCGGGTTCACTTTGCCTTTTGCACGAACACGCTCACACAATGTATCAGCATCGGCGCCCGGAATCTCGATTTCGCTTGCCGCATAAACGTCTAACATAATTAACGCATCTACATCCGATAAAACTTGCGCAAACTCATCCATTAAATCACGTGTACGCGAATAACGATGTGGCTGAAATACCATCACAATACGACGATCTGGCCAGCTATTTTTTGCCGCTTGATAAGTCGCCATAATTTCTTTTGGATGATGACCATAATCATCTATAACTAACGCGGTTTTTGAATCAAATTGATACTCGCCCAACTGTTGAAAACGCCGGTTCACACCTTGAAACTGTTTTAATGCATGCATAATATCTTCATCTGACACACCCAACTCTGTTGCGATCGTAATCGCTGCCAATGCATTTAACATATTATGTTGACCGGGCAAATTCAACTGAATTTTTAAATTTTGTGCATGATTTTCACGCACCACATCAAAAAAGACTTGCGTCCCCTTTTGACAAAAATTAATGGCGCGCACATCCGCCTCTTCACTCACACCATACGTTAATATCGGCCGACTAATTTTCGGAATCAATTGTTTGACAACAAGATCATCCAGGCATAAAACGCTCAATCCATAAAATGGCAACTGATGTAAAAAATCCAAAAACGCTTGTTTTAAGCAGTCAAAATCATTGTTATACGTGCTCATATGATCGGCATCAATATTGGTAACAACTGCAATCATAGGATGCAAATGCAAAAACGATGCATCACTTTCGTCCGCCTCAACCACCAAATGTTGCCCCGAACCCAAATACGCATTCGTCCCCATGCTATTCACACGACCGCCAATAACAAAGGTTGGATCCAATTTTGCTTGCGCCAAAAGCGTCGCCAACAAACTGGTCGTGGTTGTTTTACCATGCGTGCCTGCCACCGCAATGCCATAACGAAATCGCATCAACTCCGCTAACATTTGCGCACGCGGGACAATGGGAATACGTCTCTCTCGCGCAGTAATTATTTCAATATTATTGGATTGAATCGCAGACGAAATCACAACAACATCGGCATCACGCACAAAATCCGCACGATGACCTTGATAAATTTGCACACCCAATTGTTTTAAGTTTTGCGTAATAGACGTATCGTTTAGATCAGAACCCGTTATCTCATAGCCTTCGCGCACGAGTATTTCGGCAATGCCGCTCATACCAATACCGCCAATGCCAACGAAATGAATACGACGTACACGTCGCATTTGAGGCATTCCTGATTTATAAGCTTCCATCAATCACCTGACAAATTTGACTAACCGAATCTGATTTATACTGTTAGCCAGTGTAAGCAAATCAGCCCGATTTGTCATCCATTTTGTCAAAAATGTAGCGATTCCCGCCGACTAAAAAAATCTAGGTTTTAAGTGGGATTTAGAAGCTTTTCGAATTATTTTCTCGTAAACTATAGCCGTGAAGAAAAAGATTACAATATCGCGGTATCCACTTATGTGGCGCAAAAAGACACCCGTATGGGCGACAAAACGATTAAATGAGTACATTCGTAAAGGCTTTACTATGGATGATGAGCGGCTCAAAAATCTGGGGGGGTGGAAATTACTGGAAGGAACTGCTTGGCCGCATTCGCGATATTCGCAGCAGCGAAAAAGTGCTCTATCGTCAGGTACTTGACTTATATGCGACCGCAATTGATTACGATCCGCAAGCAAGCGAGTCTTTGAAGTTTTTTAAAAAGGGTAAATAATGAAATATAATGCAGAAATTCATCATCGTCAGTCAATCCGATTGAAAGGATACGATTATTCACAAAACGGCGCATATTTCGTGACGGTGTGTACGCATAACAGGGAATGCCTGTTAGGGAAAATCATGGGTGGTGAAATGATGTTAAACAAATATGGTAAAATTGTAGAAGAATGTTGGTGGGGTTTGATCAATCATTATCAAAATATGCAATTGGATTATTTTATTGTAATGCCAAACCATTTTCACGGTATCATAATGATTAACAACGTAGGGGCGGGTTTAAAACCCGCCCCTA
>MGXQ01000006.1:9782-12748 GCA_001801405.1 Gammaproteobacteria bacterium RIFCSPHIGHO2_02_FULL_42_13
ATCCAAACAAATCAATCAAATCCGCAACACGCTGGGCATATCTGTTTGGCAGCGGAATTATTGGGAACATGTCATCCGCAATGAAAAATCGTTGGAAAATATCAGAAATTACATTATGAATAACCCGGCAAAATGGGACGAAGATGAAAATAACCCCATGCGAAAGGTGAAACGTTGGATTTAATAAAATATCAACAGAGGCTGTTTTAGGCTTTGTTGCTTAGCCCTCTGTCCCTTGCATTGTGTCAATTTTTCAAATTTTACAACTTTCAGGCATACCGAAGAAAGCCTCTATTTAAGCAGTATTACGTTTTTGTCATTGTTTTCTTAATGATTCATAACGCCAATCACACGCGCTATTTTCTCAAGCGAATTCGCCTGATATAAAGATCGCGCAGCTTGCGCCATATGAAGTAAATCGACTTTATTGCCCATCCATTCTGTTAAAAATATAACTAATTTTTTAGGAATTAAATCTTTTTCTTCAATCAAAATCGCCGCACCTTGGTCTGATAAAAAACATGCATTGGTCATCTGATGCTGATCGGCAGCAAACGGATAAGGCACTAAAATAGATGCGACACCCGCCGCCATCAGTTCTGCTATCGTGAGCGCACCCGCCCGACAAATCACGACATCCGCCCAAGCATATGCCATAGCCATATCCGTCACAAAGGGATCTACTTGTGCGTCGATCTGTTTCGCGCGATAGATATCACGCGTCTCTGTGACCTGTTTCGGCCCCGCAACATGCCAAATCATCGGCTTGTCTTTTAGTAACGCGATGCTCTCAGGCACAATTTTATTTAACGCCGCCGCGCCCTGACTGCCGCCCAAAACCAATACATGCAGTGGTTCATCTTTTCGATTTTGAAAGCGCACGTCTGGCAATTCTATTTTTGAAATATCGTCGCGCACTGGGTTGCCGACATATAACACTTTTTTTAAATCCGGCACACCGCTCGTATTTGGAAAGCCCGTTAACACACGTGTCGCAAAACGCGATAAAAGTCGATTCGTCAAACCCATAGCGGTATTTTGTTCATGCAAAATTAATTTTTTATGCAACACCCAAGCCGCCAAACCACCCGGCCCAGACGCATAACCACCCATCGCCAACACGACATCCGGTTTGTTTTTATAAATAATAAAAAACGCTTGAAAGAATGCGTGCAACAATTGCCAACCCGCCACCAAGCGCTGCAACAAACTTTTGCGTCGCAATCCAGAAATTTTTAATGCATAAAAAGGAAAAGCTGTCTGGGATAATATCTCACCTTCTAAACCACGCGTCGTGCCCATCCAAAACACATCGATCTGTTCCGTTCGCAAATACTGTGCAACCGCGAGCGCCGGAAACACATGACCGCCCGTACCTCCGGCGATGATTAAGACTTTTTTAACTTTCATAACAAGTCACTCTTTCACGATATGATTTGAAGCAAGTTTTTCAGCGCATAAGTCAACGGCAAGAATGTCATATCATTTTTATGTATCTTCTCAATACCACTGTAAATCAAATAACATTTTGCTTCAGGATAATCCGCCTTAAAAGCCTTTAGCCCTCTTACGTCAGAAGATTGAATAGTTGATGTTCGCTTCACTTCAAACGCCAAAAACCCTTTGTCCCCATACAACACAAAATCGACTTCTTTACCATCGCTGGTGCGCCAGTAACTCAACGCATAACCCAAACTATAATATTCATTGAGCGCAGACAAATGTTGCAAAAATACTGTTTCTAATGCGGGGCCATCAATCTCCTCAGTACTATCAAGCAAACCACGTGGGCGCACCGCGCGATACACGCCGACATCAAACAAATAAAATTTATCATGTTGAATCAAACGACGCTTGGCTCGCCTCGTAAAAGCAGGCAAATGAACACTCATAAGCAAATCATTCAATATAGAAAAATAACTCGCCACCGTCTTTTGCCTAACCGCACAATCACGCGCTACCGCCGATATGTTTAACACAGCCCCCTGAAACAAGCTCGCACTCTGAAGAAAACGTGCAAAACTTTCCAAATTACGCGCTAAACTTTCTTGCATAATTTCTTCATAAAGATAGGTTGAAATATAACTCTGCAAAAACTCATCCGCATCCTCGCTTAAATAAGCTTCTGGCAACCCTCCCACCGACAAATATTGTTTAACATCAAATGCATCGCCCAATTCACTCGCTGTTAAAGGATATAAATAATATGTTCGTGCACGACCAGCCAACAGATTGACTTTCTGCCGTTTTAATTTTCTCGCACTAGAGCCTGTCAGTATAAATTTATAATGGTACGTTTCAATGAGACGATGTACTTCATCCAAAACACGCGGTGATTTTTGAACCTCATCCAATATGATCCAATCTGTAAAACCCTCAGGAATAAGCTCTGCTAATTGCCCCGGATCCGCTAAAAACAAATTTCGCCATTTCGCTTTCAAGAGATCAAAATACAACGCATGAGGCAACTGACTTTTTAACCATTGTGTTTTCCCAACGCCTCGAGGACCAAATAAGAAAAAACTTTTGTTAAAAGACAAAGGCTTATGCAGACTGCGAGAAAACATTAAGCACCTTCACATGATTTATAGTATAGCTGTATTTTAGCCATAAAAACTCCAAAATACAATGTTTTTTAGAGTCTTATATTCCCTAGATTCCCGGCTGCTGCTATCGCAGCCCGGGAATGACAACCCTAAAAAACATTTGTCATCCCCGTGAATGACCAAGCCTCAAAACCCGTATCTCGCTCGCGCATATTTCTTCTTCGGCAGTTTGGCATTATTCGTGCTCACGCGCGTTTCATAATCAATACGCAAAACAATTGCAAGCGCCACAAACATAATTAACATACTGCTTCCACCATAACTGATCAGCGGCAACGTTAATCCTTTTGTTGGGAACAAACCTGCATTCACGCCCATATTCACCAGCGCCTGAATCCCAATCCAAATCCCCACGCCATA
>MGXQ01000006.1:12772-21325 GCA_001801405.1 Gammaproteobacteria bacterium RIFCSPHIGHO2_02_FULL_42_13
TCCCATTAATTGCGCACGACGACCGATCCATAAAATTCGCACGACCAACACTAAATATAAAAATAATACCGATAACATGCCCACCAAACCGAGCTCTTCACCCAACACGGCAAACAAAAAATCCGTATGCGCTTCCGGTAAGTAAAATAACTTTTGAATACTGCTGCCAAGTCCCACACCAAAAATGCCGCCGCGCCCAAATGCAATCAACGACTGTGTTAATTGATAACCGGAATTAAATTGATGTGCCCACGGATTTAAAAACGTCGTCAGCCGCGCCATGCGATACGGCGAAGAAATCGCTAAAAACACAAACGCCATCACGGCCAACGCGAGCAATAAAATAAATTGCCACAACCGCGCACCGCCTAAAAATAACATGGCAAAGGCCGTGACGGCGATCACAACCGCCGCACCAAAATCGGGCTCTAACAGCAATAAAACACCGATCACACCCAACAAAATTAATGGTTTAATAAATCCACCAATATCTGCGCGCACTTCTTCTTGATGACGCACCAAATAGGAACCTAAATATAAAATAAAAGCGATTTTTACAAACTCTGACACCTGCAAGCGGAAAATACTAAAACCAATCCACCGCCGACTCCCATTAACAACATGCCCAATACCCGGCACCATCACCAACACTAACAATAATATACTGAGCAACAATATCCATCCGCTACGATCAAACCAAACCTCCGTTCGAATACGCACGATGACAAATGTCGCCCCAACACCGAGCAAGACATAAATACTTTGACGAAATAAATAATAAAAAGGTTGACCAAATTGGCGTTCGGAAATCGCCATCGACGCAGACATCACCATCACCAATCCAATGATGAGTAATGCTAACACCGACAACATAAAATATTTATCAAAAACCAGCAATGATGTGGATTCCTGTCTTTTTACAATCGGTCTCATAAGTTATTCACTGCTCGTTCAAATTCACATCCACGTTGTTTATAATTGTCGAACATATCAAAGCTTGCGCAGGCAGGAGACAGTAACACAATATCGCCAGCGCGTGCAACTTGCTCTGCTAATCTTACCGCGTCTTGCATGCTTTGCACAATGGTACTCGGTGCAATATCACACAGTAATTCATTGAGCTCGCCAGCCGTTTCGCCCATCAAAATCACCTGCCGCACATGCTCTGCAACCACCGGCTTCAAAGGCGAAAAATTCATATTTTTATTCTGCCCACCGGCAATAAGAATTATTTCTTTACTGCCCAAACCCTCAATCGCCGCAATCGTCGCGCCTACATTGGTTCCTTTAGAATCATTATACCAACGCACATCGCAATGTTCGCGCACCAACTGACAACGATGCGCCAACCCCGTAAATATCTTGATCGTTTCTATCATCGACTGTTGATCCAGCCCCATCGATTCGCCGAGTGCCAACGCTGCTAAAATATTTTCTACATTATGCATGCCTTGTAATTTAATTTCATCGAAGGCACATAATTTTTCTTTTCCGCGCACGATAAAATTTTCAAAAACACCATAATCATTATTTTTCGGCGCCCCTAATGAAAAACCAATCTGCTCACATGGACTCTCTGGCCATACGCGCGCATCCGCACGATTCACAATCGCCGTTTTACAATGATGATAAATACGTTTTTTGGCGGCCAGATAATCATCAAAATTCGCATAACGATCTAAATGATCCTCGCAAATATTCAATACGGTTGCCGCAGTCGCACGCAATGAATACGTTGTTTCCAGCTGAAAACTCGATAATTCCAACACATATAAATCAACTGTCGATTGATCCAGCAAATCCAATACGGGCAATCCGATGTTACCTGCTACCGCCACACGCAAGCCTGCATTTTTGGCCATATCGCCCAAGAGCGTCGTCACTGTACTTTTTCCATTGGCGCCGGTAATCGCCACGATTGGCGCAGAAATTTCACGCACAAATAATTCAATATCACCAATACAGGAAATTCCTTTTTGTATCGCCGCAGCAATAACAGGTTTTTGGAGCGAAACACCGGGACTTATAATTAATCGACTGGCACGTTGAATCAAATCTTTCGATAATTCACCTAAAACAATTTCAACCTGTGGTGCGATTTTTTTTAACTCATCCAACCTGGGTGGATGCGTACGCGAATCCGTTATCGAAAATGGTACATCCTGCTTTAAAAAATAACGCGCAACCGACAAACCCGTCTGCCCTAATCCCACGATGACATTCATAATAAATCTCGATAAAAAAGTTTCGCCATCATTAACGCAACTTTAACGTCGCCAAGCCTGTCAATACCAAAATAAATGTGATAATCCAAAATCGCACAATCACGCGCGGCTCCGGCCAACCTTTTAATTCAAAGTGATGATGAATCGGCGCCATTCTAAAAATACGCTTGCCAGTCAATTTATAAGACGCCACTTGCAAAATAACAGATAGCGCTTCAATCACAAACAAACCACCCATCCAGACCAAAATCAATTCTTGACGCACTAACAATGCAATCGTACCAAGCACCGCACCCAAACCTAACGCGCCCACATCACCCATAAACACCTGCGCCGGATAGGTGTTAAACCAAAGAAATCCCAGGCCAGCACCTGTTAATGCGGCACAAATCACAATTAACTCACCCACGCCATAAATATAGGGAATTAACAAGTAATGGGAAAACTGAATATTACCGGTTGAATACGCAAAAATACCCAGCGCGCAACCGACCATGACGACCGGCAAAATCGCCAAACCATCTAACCCATCCGTTAAATTCACGGCATTGCTCGTCCCCACAATAACGATGTAACCCCAAAAAATATAAAAAGCCCCTAATGGAATGGCAATATTTTTAAAAAATGGAATGAGTAAATTCGCCTCGATTGGCGACTGCATGGTCATATATAAATAAGTTGTCACCGATAAAGCAACAACCGTTTGCCAAAATATTTTATTGAACGCCGATAAGCCACGCGACGTTTTATATTTTAATTTTAAATAATCATCCAGCCATCCAATGATCCCAAAACCCAACATCACAAATAAGACAACAAGCACATAATGATTATTTAAATCGCCCCATAATAACGTACTGACTGAAATCGCAATTAGAATGAGCGTGCCACCCATCGTCGGCGTCCCCGCTTTAGATAAATGTGATAAAGGGCCTTCTTTCCGGATGACTTGCCCCATTTTATGCGCACTCAAACGCCGAATCATCGAGGGTCCAAGCACCAACGATACCACCAAAGCGGTTAACGCCGCTAAAATTGCACGCAGCGTTAAATATTGAAATACATGAAAAAAACGGTAATCCCTACTGAACCAAGCCGCTAACCATAACAACATAATAAAATCCTCATCATTGTCTCGCTAAAAATTCTTTGACCACCTGATGATCACTAAACGCAATAACATGGTCACCAATAATTTGATAATCTTCATGTCCCTTGCCCGCAATCAACACGACATCTCCTTGTTGTGCATGACGTAACGCATATTGAATCGCTTTTTTTCGATCATGCTCTACATGTACTTTATCTAATTGTAAAAATCCTTTTTTTATGTCGCTAAATATTTTTTCTGGATCTTCCTTGCGCACATTATCATCCGTTAAAACAACATAATCTGCAAATTGCTCAACCACTTGCGCCATCATAGGGCGCTTACCCACATCACGATCACCGCCACAACCAAATACGCAATGCAAATCATGTTGACATAATTGACGCAAAGTCGCGAGTGTTTTTTCTAATGCATCAGGGGTATGCGCATAATCAACCACAACGATGGAATTACGTTGACTGACCACCTGCAATCGACCCGGTACTGTCGATAATACTGAAATCGCTGCCAAACTATTTTGTATAGAATAATTCAATATCATTAACACACTCAGCACCGCCAATAAATTCGATATATTTATATTGCCAAGCAAATGACTCGTCAACTGGCCAGAACCAAACGAACCACAAACCTCAGCAACGATACCATCCATGCTCAATTGAATATTTTGTGCACTTATGGCCGCATCATGATGCAATCCATATCCCACTGTTTTTATTTTTTTTAGGCGATTTTTCCATTCTCTGCCGATTTCATCGTCCAAATTTAAAACCGCCGCATGCATTCCAGACATCTCAAACAATCGATATTTCGCGTCCGCATAAAACTTCATATCATGGTGATAATCTAAATGATCACGCGTTACATTGGTCAATACACCTATCGCCACTTTTACACCGGCCAAACGTCCCTGATCTAATGCATGCGACGACGCTTCCATCGCCACCACATCCACCCCTTGCTCACGATACTCAAATAATAATCGTTGCAACGTAATCGCATCCGGTGTGGTACAAGTATGATTTTTCAAATCATCCGTATCGCCATGACCCAATGTCCCAATAAAAACCGCTTTTCGATTTAATTTTTTTAATGCTTGCGCTAATAAATAACAACAGGATGTTTTTCCATTTGTACCCGTCACCGCAACGACGGTTAAATCATGCGAAGGATGATCGTAAAAACAAGAAGCAATTGCGCTCACTTTTTGCGATAACATTGGCAATGTAATAATCGGCACATCATTCTGCTCACGCACTGCAATGGTTTCTCCATCACACACCACTGCTGCGGCACCACGCATAATCGCGTCATCAATAAATTGCCGACCATCGACTTGAGTGCCCGGATATGCAAAAAATAAATCTCGCGGCTTGACCTGACGACTATCCAGGCATAAATCCGATAATTGAACATCGACGTCCAGCTCAATAAAATCATGTAATATTGTTTTTAATGAATGAGTCATTATTTACCTTACTGATCTGTTGTGCTGAACGCATTATGCACGAAATCGCTCACTCTTTAAACAGAAACTTGCCCGCTCGTCAGCTTATCCGACGGCACATTCAAGAAATGCAAAGCCCCTGACATAACGGCCGAAAAAGCTGGCGCCGCCACATCTGCCCCATAATGCGATTTATGCGGCTTTCGAATCACAACTGCCACAACAAGCTGTGGATCGCTCACCGGCGCAATCCCTACAAATGAAGAATTCACATTTCGCCAATTATATCCATGCTGTCCCGCAACATATGCCGTACCTGTTTTGCCAGCCACCCGATAATCCTTGAGCCGCGCTTTAAACCCTGTCCCATCATTCGTCACCACCGACTCCAACATCGCCAACATGGATTTCGCCGCTTTCTCATCCATCGCTCTCGAACAGGTGACAGCGGTATCGCGCTTTAAAAAAGTCAGAGGACAATGTAACCCATCATTCGCAACAATTTCATACGCTTGTGCTAATTGTATCGGCGTAATCGAAATGCCATAACCAAATGCTAACGTCGCTAGCGCAAATGGATGCCACTGCTGCGGATAAAAGAACTTGCCAGCGCTTTCCCCTGGAAAACCATCTTGTGGTTGATCGCCAAAACCAACGCGACGCAATAAATCAATAAAATGTTCGGGCGGCAAGGATAATGTCATCTGTGTAACACCCACATTACTCGATTTTTGCAAGACTTGTGTCACAGTAATATCACCATTATTCTCTTCATCACGCACGATATTTTTTTCAACTTTAAAATATCCAGGCGCAGTATGAATAATGCTGTTCGCCGTATATTTTCCGCTGTCCAATGCGCTCGCGATACTAAAAGTTTTCATCGTCGAACCCGGCTCAAACATGTCCGTTTCTGCAGCATTGCGCATCGATTTATTTTTTTTTGTCACACGTTGATTCGAATTAAAAGAAGGGTAATTCGTCATCGCCAGAATTTCGCCTGTTTTTGGATTCAACACAACAATGGTACCTGACTCTGCATCATATTCTTTCACGGTACTCGCCAAGACACTATAAGCCAAATATTGAATACGACTATCCAAGCTCACATTCAAATCGCGCCCCGGTTTGCCTGGCGATAGCTCCGCAATATTTGCCACCACCTGGCCATACCGATCCTTTAAAACACGTTGCTCACCTGGCTCGCCCGCCAACCAATTATTATAAGCCAATTCTAATCCTTCTTGACCTTGATCATCTACATTAGTAAACCCTAATTCTTGCGAGGCAACCGCTCCCGTTGGATAATAACGACGATATTCCCTTTGCAAATAAACGCCAGGAATTGCAAGCACTTGAATCTTTTGCGCCACATCGGGCGTCACACCACGCTTTAAATAAGCAAATTCTTTTGTGCTATAGCGTTTTAGTAGATCATGCATTTGCGCTACAGAAATGCCGAGCGCCTTTGTTAATGGCAAAATATTGTCGCGCGTATCCGGAAAATCTTTTGGATTAATCCAAACCGAATCAACGGGCGTACTAATCGCTAACGAATCCCCTCGTCGATCTAAAATCATGCCGCGATAAGCCGGCGTTTGAATCACACGCAATGAACGCGCATTTCCTTGTTTTAACAAGAAAGGATGATCCAGCACCGTCAAATAAACTAATCGTCCAATCAACACTCCCGTGACAAGAAAAAAAACGATTAATATAAAATAAAAGCGCCATCGCAAAAAAGAGCTTGGCTTATCGTTCACAAATTATTTACCACCACTATCGATTTATCTCCTGGCATTACCATGCCAAATTGCCTTGTCGCAATCTGTTGAATACGCGTTTGCGCCGTCCACGCACCTTCTTCTAATAACAATTGACTCCAAGAAATATGTAACTGCTCGCGCGCCATTTGCATCGTTTGCAACTGACCCATCAAACGTCGATTAGAATCTTTTACATAAATCAACCCTAACGCCGATACCAACACCGCCACCAATAAAACAATAGCAATAACATTTTCACTAAAGGGTAATTGCCAAGATATCGCTCGCGATAGAGGCGATGTTTGTAACGTTCTTACTGCAACATTCATATCATTTTCTCCGCTATCCTTAACACGGCGCTACGCGCTCGCGGGTTATTTTTTAATTCCGTTTTATCTGAACGCACTGTTCGCCCAATATGTTTCAATCGAGATTGAAACGCTGAATACCGTATGGGCAATCCGCGCGGGAGCTCCTCTCCCTTTTCTTCTATTTTTATAAATCGCTTCACAATACGATCTTCTAATGAATGAAAGCTAATCACAACTAAACGACCGTGGGTCGACAAAATATCCACGCAATCCTTCAAACCTTCACGCAATTCTTCTAATTCTCTATTAATGAAAATACGAATCGCTTGAAAACTTCGCGTTGCCGGATGTTTATGCTTTTCTCTAAAAGGCACTGCCTTTTCAATTAAAGTCGCTAATTGTTTCGTTGTTTTAACCGGTGCTTGCTTGCGCGTCTCCACAATCGCCTGTGCAATACGCCGAGCAAAGCGTTCTTCTCCATATGTTTTTAAAACTTCGGTCAACTCAGATTCTTCAACTTGGGCAATCCAAGTGGACGCATCTAAATGACTGGTCGTATCCATACGCATATCTAATGGTCCATCAGTCAAAAAACTAAAACCCCTCGCAGGGGTATCTAACTGCGGCGAAGAAACGCCCAAATCCAATAAAATACCGTTCACACAACCGATTAAATCTTCTTCTTTTATCCAATCGATCAAACGAATCAAAGATTCATGTCGAATACTGACTCGCTGATCATGATCAAACAATCGATGCGCTTCGTGGATGGCTTCTGGATCTTTATCCATCACCAACAACCGCCCACTCGAAGACAATTTTTTTAAAATTGCCATGGCATGACCGCCGCGACCAAATGTCCCGTCGATATAAACCCCATCAGGACGAATCGCTAATCCGTCAATCGCTTGTGTCAACAAAACTGGTTGATGTTGCATCGTCCCATTCACTGTTGTATGTTTTAAAAACATATGCTACGTCCCTGTAGCGTGACTCAAGCACATTACTTAAGTCGTTACATCCGTGTTCAGTGGATTCACATCCACCAACCAAGTGCTCGTGCACCTTTTTTTATTGCTCCTCTCATCCTTAAGAGGAGTAACCCTCTTTATAAAGACAATCGCTTCAATTCATCTGGCCAATCAGTCTGATCATGTTCAGATAACCATGCATCACGAACTTTCTGCCAGTGCGCGTCATCCCATAATTCAAATTTATTCCCTTGCCCCAATAACACGAGATTCTTCCCAATGTTTGCATACTCACGCAACAACTGAGGCAGTAATAGTCGACCGTGACTATCTAATTCTAATTCCGTTGCGTGACCAATCAGCAATCGCTGAATGCGGCGCGTCGCCGGCTGAAAACTGGGTAGCTCGGCTATTTTCTGCTCTATTTTTTGCCATTCTTGAAGTGAATAGAGCAATAAACAGCGTTGCTCCGTGTCAATCGTCAAAATGAGCTGGCCGCCTGCCTCATCCTGCAGGCGCTGCCGATACCGAGTCGGCATGGCGACCCTTCCTTTTTCATCGACATTGATCTCATTTATGCCACGAAACATGTTTTTCCTCATTTGTTACGTCATAAATCAGCAAAATTGCCACTTTTTCCCACTTCGCACCACCCGCTGTAAATATAGGAGATAAATCATTGTTTTTCAAGGTAAATATTAAGATAAATTGAAAAATTTTAA
>MGXQ01000007.1:0-3500 GCA_001801405.1 Gammaproteobacteria bacterium RIFCSPHIGHO2_02_FULL_42_13
CTCTGGACTCCCCAGCGCCCTTGTCTCCGCTGCAAGCAGCGGAGATTTCTTACTTTAAATTATTTTCCGAAGTTGAGAAATCATTTTCCAGCGGCGGGATTAAAGCGCGCGCGCTCAGCGGCGATTTTCCTCTCTAAATATTTCTGCAACAATCTGTCCCATTCGCCTGTTTTACATAATTCTTCGACAAAAGCATCGAAAGCGCCTGCAATATCATCGAAACTAGGTGTCACATCACTACCTCCAGCTAATTTGGCGCTAATAACGGGCGTATATTCTTGTCTCAAAGCCTCTAGTAATAATCGGTCTTCCGGCCGTGATCGACTTGCCTGTGATCTCCCAAAAAAAGTACCGCTTGTTGGACGTTTAAACATAAATTACACCTCCTAGCTTGGACGAGCACCATGTTCTTCACCAGATTCATCCTCATCGGCATCATCAACATCATCTGCTGCTGGCATAGCGTCTCCAACTCTACGACGTTTCGCTGCGCTTTTATATCCTCTGGTAGTTCTATCCACAACTGCACCTAATACTTCTCGCTCTGATTCTAGTATCCCTGCCATAACAACTAAATTCGCAGGATTAATCTCCGCAGCACTGCCAATAGAGGCAGACGAATCATCGCTACTGGCTCCTCGTCCTAGGTGTTCATCTCCTGCTATTGCTGCGGCAGCGGCAGTTCTAGCCATAAAACGCACATGTCCTCCTCCGCCAGTATCCACAGCCGCTGCTTGTTGCAAGAATGGTTGACTTACATGTGCGCCGAGAAATTGACCAACCGCGATTTCTTGTGCATAGGTAGCATGAAACCAATTCTTAGCCCTATCTGCTAATAATTCCCCTGCATACGTAAATAAAATACTGCGTTTATCTACAGCATCCTTTCCGCCCAAAGAAACCAAAAATCTTTCACTAAAACGTGGATGTTTCTCTAACCATTCAACAGGATCTTGATTGCTTTTAGGCGTCCCTTCATTAGGATTCAAAAACCACAAATTACCAACACAATTATGGTATTCCATAAAAAATCGTTTGGATCCAAAAATACGACCATCTTGACTCATAAAATATCCTTTACCCCCTCCTTGCTCTAACATCTTGTCCCGGAAAATAGAATCAATATTCATCGCTGCAATTAATTCTAGTTGCCGATGAATAATATCATCTGAAGGTTGTAAATGATCAACTTGTAAATCACCCAAATTATAAAAATCTGCATCGGCATAACTTAATGCTTCTTCAGAATTCGCAGGATTTCTATCTAACTCCAGCAAATGTAATCGCACCGAGTCTTTACGTATCGTGGATGTTCTACGTCCGAAAAAATGAATTCTTTCATCGACTGAATTTCTGCCCGGATTTTGCCAGATGATGTTCGCCCATTCAGTTACACTAGTTGCAAATTGGGTAGGTAAGAATTGCGCGTCAGGTAAGGGCACGTCAGCATTTAACTCAGGCACAAAGCCAAACACGCGTGAAATATTTTCACATAACTGTCGCAAAGGGACCATCCCATCTGAATCGTCTAATCTATTTCGCACCACTAGAACAAAAAAACGTACTTGTTGTTCCAAGTCAGAACGAACCATAGAACGAGGCAATGCTTGAATCGCTTGGAATAATTGATTCAAGTAATCCATCATGGCCAAAATATCAAACTCACCGAGTTCATCGCGAACAATACTCGCAATGTCCTGCTGAATAGCAGGCAATATCCGCGACTTTAAAGCCTCCAATTGTCGCTGTTTGCCAATACGAGGAGAAATCGTATCAAATGGAAAAATTCTGGAAATTGCTAATTCAGGCATCGATATCAGCTACCTATACTACACAACAATGACATTGTAGCATAACTAGCACTTTTTGCTTAAAAAATATCCCGTTTTCCTCCCGCCTGAATGCCGTCGCAACCGCCATCAGAGCAACAGATGTATACACAACTGTATACACAACACTTTTATTGCTTTATAGCACGACACAGAATATGTGGCCTAGCAATAGCAAATTCCAGCCAGCGGCACATATCATTCCTTGTTATCGACAGCGATAATTTTAATACAACTATTCATTTTTAAAGTAAGAAATCTCCGCTGCTTGCAGCGGAGACAAGGGCGCTGGGGAGTCCAGAGGGGAGCAATGCAATGCTCCCCTCTGGTCGCCGTTCGCGCGGGTTTCCCGCGCAGGCGAAATCAATTAAGGAAACAATCTCGGCCGCTTGCGGCCGAGTTGTTGAAAAACGCTTTTTTATGCGCGGATATTGTTTGGTCAATTAGCCAGCGTAGTCCGTATGGAGCGAAGCGAAATACGGGGAATAATAAAAAGAAGAACCAATGATGGAAATTATGGCGCATAAATATTCCTGTATTCCGCTTCGCTCCATACAGGCTACGCTTGCTAAAATTACAAACAAGCGCGGTAGGTTGGGCTAAATAAAATGTAGGTTGGCGCTGAGCGAAGCGAAGCCCAACGGGAATAATTTGTTGGGCCTCACGGCCCAACCTACGTACTACGCAAAATCCCGAGGATGACAGGGGAAAAACAAGGCGGCGGAGCGCGGTATGGACCGTAAGGCCCAACGTACTTATTCCGCCACTTCACCAATCTTCGCCACATTAAACAACTTCGCCAAATTCACCTCAAACGGCGGCAACACAATTCCTTTTTCCGTAATAAATCCTTTAATTAATTCTTTTGGCGTTACATCGAAGGCAGGGTTTCGCACTTTAATGCCCTCGGGGCCTGTGCGACGCACACCAAAGAATGTGACTTCATCTTCTTTGCGTTCTTCAATCACAATATCCGCACCTGTTTTGGTTGCAAAATCAATCGTCGATGATGGACATGCAATATAAAACGGAATATTAAAATGCTTGGCTAAAATCGCCACACCCATCGTGCCAATTTTATTCGCCGCATCACCATTTGCTGCAACGCGGTCACAACCGGTAATCACTAAATCTATAAACCCTTTCGACATCATAAAGGCAGCCATATTATCGCAAATTAACGTAACATCAATACCGGCTTGCTGTAATTCCCAGCTCGTTAAGCGCGCGCCTTGCAACAACGGGCGCGTTTCATCTGCATAAACACGAAACTTGCGCCCCGCATTATGCGCTAAATACATCGGCGCCGTCGCCGTCCCCAGTTCAGACGTCGCAAGTGACCCTGCATTGCAATGCGTTAACACGCCGCCACCCGCTTTAATTAATTCTAATCCTGCTTGGCCAATGCCATAGGAAATCGCAATATCTTCTTCATGAATTTTCATCGCCTCCGCTTCTAACACTTGATACAGCGCATACATATCATCTGTTTGAGTCGATTGCGCTTTCATCACCATGCGATTTAATGCCCAGCTTAAATTAACCGCCGTCGGGCGCGAAGAATTTAAATACTCGGCACCTTTTTCTAATGCCGTTAAAAATTCATGGCGCGATAAATCATATTTATCTTTGACCGCATACAAAACACCGTAAGCCGCCGCCACACCAATG
>MGXQ01000007.1:3513-13751 GCA_001801405.1 Gammaproteobacteria bacterium RIFCSPHIGHO2_02_FULL_42_13
GCACTTTGAGTTGTTTAATGGAATCCCAAACTTGTTCAATCGTTTTTTGCCTTTCATAAACGACATCGACCGGCAATTTGGTTTGATCGATTAAAACAAGCGTTTCATTTTCCCAATATAATGTACGCGCTTTTTTCAACATGGATTCGGTGGATTGGATCATAAGTCATTCCTTAATTGTTTATATAAGTTAATAACGCGCTCCGACGCTTCCGCAATACTATTTCCGAAGGAGACAATACCATCTTGATGCCCGGCCATCACGAGAATTTTTTGTTGCGGCAAATCAGTCGTGTTATATAAATCCTGTAGCGCATATGCCATCTCCGGCGTGCCATATAACACATCCATTGCCGTTGTCGGCACATGATTAACCAAACGCTCCCAGAGTAATTTATTGTGCACATGTGCAACGGCTTTAATGCGACGATCACAGCAATATAATACCGCATGGCTCATCGTTTCAGAAGAGGCTTTATGTCCGCCCCAACACCACACTTTATTTTTTGATACGTTAAAATCAGTGACGCGAGCATAATGTTCCGGCGTTAACTGATCCAAATGTCCTGTCGAAGAACTCGTAATCCAAAATTCACGCTGATAACCGGCTCGAGCACTTAAATTTCCAAAGCCAATCCCATCAGGATAAGCGCCAATTAACCCTAAGCGATAAAGACGATCGCGCCAACCATTCAATTCTGAAAAAAGCAACGGCGGAATCGTAATGGGCAGCCGAGTCCATCGACAATCAAATTTGATGTAACCTTCATCACGCATGGTATTAATATTATTTTGCCTGCCGTGTCAAACCAATAATTACTCCACTATCTTCCGGATAGGATTCAAGCAATTTTGGCCATCCGTAATAATGCACTTGGCTACGATCTGCTGCTTGTGCAAATAATTTATGCGAAGCAAAAACATTGGCAATAACAGAATCGTCGACTCTCACATACGCCACTTTTGCAATTAAATAACGCGCATTGAGCTGAGAGGAATTTGTCGCATGTACGACTATTTTTTTGGTAACGCCAGCAATATTTAATTTTGCACTGCCGGATAAGTTCACGCGAACCATCTGGCTGTTTGACCAAAATAAATTTAATTCTGCCGAACCCATCTGGTCAACATTGGTTACATTGGAATAACCATGCATATCAACACTGCCACCGCCTTGCTGCGTAATATTCATTGCGCCTGACTGTAATCCAACAATATTCACCTGATCTGCATCCACTAAATGCACATTACCCAGATCAATATAACCCTTCATATAAAATCGTGCTACTTGATCCAATGTAAAATTGGGCATCATAAATGCACCCCGAATATCAATATCATTCGCGCTTATAGCGCTAAAATTAGTGCGCATCGGCGCCAATGCTTGGACACACACGCTGGTTGTTTTATTCACTGAAAGATCTTTTAATGTTTGTAAGTTCACTTCCACAACGGCCGATGTTGCATCACGCGACCATCCTGTGCTGCCCGAAATATATAAGGTTCCATTTTTAACATCGGCACTCACGTTTTGTCTTAAACTTTGATTCACGATCGTCTTTAAGGTAGACGCGCGATTACCAGCCGTCACCTTCAAATGCATCGGTCCTGAAGCAACAACCGATTGAACACCTTGTAACTGGGTTGTTCGTGTAGCGGGACCTTGCTGTACAGACGCACATGCGGTCAAACTCAATACAACAATGATCGATAAACACCGCAATATAACTTTCATAGGACGCCCCCCCCCTCATTAACGTATTCTCTACTATACCGCTAAACACTCATTTTTGTAAAACAAAAAAATTAGCAGGAAATGGCCGCTCTTGCTGAATGCGCGCGATATTTTCCTCTGCAACCCTAATCTCAAAACCCGCCTTCCTCGCCACTCGTCCAACATATTGCTTCGAATGACAAAATCGACCGGTTGGCTGTAACAACATATCGCCGGCGGCGCAAATTTCCGTCGAAAACGCCACTAATCCGCCAGAACGAAGCGCACGATAACAAGCCAACATAATCGGCTGTAAATCACCCTGATACACAAACACATCGGCCGCCACAATTAAATCAGCAACTTCTTTTTGCGACGATAAATAATCTAAATTATCTAAAACGATTAATTGATCATAACTATTTTTTTTCTCGGCCTGCTCGATCATCTTCGATGATAAATCAACGCCAATCAATTTACTCGCCCACGGTTTAAAATAATCGCCACACAAGCCTGTCCCGCAACCCAAATCCACAACGACCAATGCATTGTCAGAAACAAATGGTTCAACATATTGTTTTAGCAGGCGCGGTGCGCTGTAATTAAGCTCATCACATAAATGTTTTTCAAAACGCTCAGCATAATCATCAAACAATTCTTGAATATATTGCGCCGGTGCTTCCAACAAATCTTGTTTGCCATTTAACGCGTCCAACAAAAATTGAATTGATTCGTCGTTTGGCTTTTGTTCTAACGCCTTTTCAAAATAATACTTCGCCGTTTCAACATTGTTTTGTTTTAAATATAACACCGCGATATTATTTAATGCGGCAAAATTATTTGGCGCCACGTCGATCGCCGATTGATAATAATTGATGGCACTCGAAAATTCACCCAATTGTGCCTCAATAACGCCTAAATCATACAATATTTCAGCGTTTTTCGGCTGAAGTTTTAATAACTGCTGACAATAATATTTCGCTTGAATATAGCGCTCTTGTTGCAATAAAAAAACGGCGATCGATGACAACAAAGTCGCATCATCTGGCTTGATATATTCAATATACCGAAAATGTTTATCGGCATCTTCATGTAATTCTTTTTCAACCAACCATTTGCCTAACTGCAAATGCGCGTGTAAGTGAGATTGGTTGACGGACAACACCACCATCAAGCTCGCCACCGCTTCATCAATTTTGTTTTGCGCTTTTAATGCCAGCGCTAAATTATACAGCGCGAGCACGTGATCGGTTTTCAATTTTAACGCGGTGTTGAAAGACGCTTCGGCCTTTGCATAATCGCTTTTTGAATAATGTAACAATCCCAAGCTGTGATGAGCATCAACATAATCGGCATCAAAAGATAATGCGGTTTCAAACGCTTGTTCAGCTAAATCAATTTCGCCACGCCAACGATAAATTTGCCCCAGATGATTATGCAAAATCGGCGAGCTTGGCTCAAGCGCCAGCGCCTTATCTAAATAGTCTTTCGCCTTAGATAAATCCGCCTGCTTTAAATGGATGTAACTCAAATAATCCAACACCGACACATTGTCCGGCTCGGCTTGCAGGGCATCCAATAAAAGTTTTTCGGCTTCTTGGATATTAGCCGTCTGCTGTATTTTGGCAATGAGGGTGTCTGTATTATTCATGCACATCCAACAGTAATGAGCGATAAATGGCCATTGTAGCCTTTTATAGCTCTGATATCCATTTATTCCATTTGGCCGATTACGGCCATCCGCCATTTATCCCGAATGTGAAATTTGCGATATTTTTAAAAAAAATGCTCTCTAATATGAGAATAATAAATTACAATTGATCCCAATAAACTCAAAATGAGGCATATAAAAATGCCAGCCATACAACAATTAAGACAACTGATTCAAACAGCTCTTGATAATTATGACAGAGACCGTGGCTGGTTGAGAAGAGCCCGGCCTGAAGACCTCCTCGCAAAGATAATTGCTCGTCTGATGAATCGACAAATCGGCGATCCGCCTAGCATACACCGTCTACGAAAGATACTCAGAGGCTTGCCTGCTGATACTGATGATCAAGCTATCGCTTCTCCAGAGCAACTATGGCCGTTAATTGACTGCTTATATAACACGCAAAGAGCAGCTCCTCCCTCGTTAACAACAACCATTATTGATCAATTACAGCATGACCTATCCGCGAAACTTTCCCCTCACATCGCAGGGGCTCTTGATAACTTACAACGAGACTTCAGGCTTAACCAAAGAACCGTATTACGACAGTTGCAACACGCTAAGGATATCGCACGAGCTTTTAAGTGCTTACGACAAGCCGGCATACTCACCCCAGAAAATGGAGAGACTGTTTTACAACATCCAGAACACGCCGAGCATATCGCTCTGACTTTTTATCACTTACAACTAGCCAACTTACTCAGCCAAACAAACATAACGCCCATTTTACAGCACCCACAGCAGGCTCAGAGCATCTCATGGGCTTTTGGTGACTTACAGCGAGCCGGCCTACTCAACCAGGAAAACGTAACGTCTATTTTACAAGACTTAGAACACATTAACGGCATCCCACAGGTCTTTATGCGCTTACAAATGGCTGGCAAACTAGACCAAGCAAACGTAACGTTTATTTTACAGCATTCAAAAGACGCTGTTAAATTAGCAAATGCTATTTCTGCACTAAAGCAAAGTCAAGAGCTTAACCCAGAGACCCTCGCACGACTGTTACCAGAGGATGCTCTCTTCAGAAGATTCAGCGAAGCTGTACCTCCAAGAAGACGATTCTTGTCCCGCGTTGACATAAAAACCCCCTCGTCATCCGACGGAGAGCGCGCACCTTTCCCCGACGACGACGGCCATATACAGCCTGCGGCTCCGTTTGTCTGAGTACAACAATTCAATCCCACCCTATCTTGTTTTTTATCCCTGTCCGCTTGCGGCGGAGATTTTTATTCCGCTGTTTTTCATCATATAAATCAATATGTTGACTAATTTAAATTGATGGCTTAAAATAGTCTTATTATGTGGATCAACCGAGACTTACAGCAACAGCTTGCCCATGACAAGAGCAATTACATCCAAATCCTCATTGGACCACGTCAATGCGGCAAAAGCTCTTTGCTCTCTTACCTGGGGCAACAAAAATTTAAAGAAATCACGTTAGACGATCTTCAGCTGCGCACACTTGCCAATGAAGATCCCGCCCTTTTCTTAGAACAAAACCCGGCGCCATTAATTATTGATGAAGCTCAATATGCACCCAATATTTTTCCAGAATTAAAAAGAATCATAGATGAAATCAAAAAAAAATATATGCTCTCAAAAAATAATATTGAAATTAGTGCGCTATTTCGTCTTACGGGCTCCAATCAAATTCTCATGGACAAAAAAGTCAAAGAAACCTTAGTCGGACGAGCTACATATTATTATTTAAACACCCTGTCTATTCACGAAATCCAACGCGCATTTCCCGAGATGGCGATCAATAATATTATGTTTATCGGCGGATGGCCTGAGCTATACACCAATACGAATTTATCACCTATTCGATATTTAAATGATTACATTCGAAATTATATTGAAAAAGATATTGTATTGAGCGCCGGCATTGAAAAACAAAAAGAGTTTCATACCGTTTTGGGTTTATTAGCGGCACGATCCGGCGAATTACTCAACTGCTCTTCTATTGCAAACCATAGCGGCGTGAAATCAGTCACGATTAAAGATTGGGTATCTATTTTAGAGCGCACTAAATTAGTTGCCTTGCTCCCTCCATACGAAAATAATCTCAATAAAAGATTAATTAAATCATCCAAAATTTATTTTTTAGATACAGGACTATTAACTCGGTTACAAGGCTGGCAAGAAATAGAACCTTTTTTAAAAAGCCCTCAAATTGGACATGTGTTTGAAACATTGGTCTTTGCTGAAATCATAAAATTCAAAGAAAATTACAATAAAGACTGGAAAATCTCACTCTGGCGCACCAAAGAAGGGGATGAAATTGATTTTCTCATTGAAAATGCGCGGGGCGAATGCTTAGCATTAGATGCAAAACTTGGCATTCATTCAATAAAACCGGCTAATTTGCCTCATGCTTTTGCAAAACAATTCCCACAAACCAAACAATTAATTTTGGTCTCTTTCGGTGGTAAAAAACAACAGCTCTCTAACACATGCTTGCAATTGCCTATTACAGAATTAGCTCATTATCTAGCTGATTTTTAACTTGCCATTGCTCCCAATAGACCATGAGGTATATAAAAATGCTACCCATACAACGATTAAGACAACTGATTCAAACAGCTCTTGATAATTATGACAGAGACCGTGGCTGGTTGAGAAGAGCCCAGCCTGAAGACCTCATCGCAAAGATAATTGCTCGTCTGATGAATCGACAAATCGGCGATCCGCCTAGCATACACCGTCTACGAGAGATACTCAGAGGTTTTCCTGCTGATGCTGATGATCAAGCTATCGCTTCTTCAGAGCAGCTATGGCCGTTAATTGACTGCCTATATAACACGCCAAGAGCAGCTCCTCCCTCTTTAACAACAACCATTATTGATCAATTACAGCATGACCTATCCGCGCAATTTCCCACTCACATCGCAGAGGCTTTTGATGATTTACAACAGGCCGGCATACTCAACCAAGAAAACGTAACAGCTATTGTACAACACCCTCAACACGCTCAAAATATCGCACAAGTGTTCGCTGTCTTACAACGAGCCGGCATACTCAACCCGGAAAATCGAGAGGCTCTCTTACAACACCCGGAACATGCTAAGCATATCGCAAAGGCTTTTTTATATTTACAACGAGCTAACATACTCAACCTAGAAAATCGGGAGGCTATGTTACAACACCCTCAGGACGCCGAGAACATCGCAGAAGCTTTTATATATTTACAACGAGCTAACATACTCAACCCGGAAAATCGAGCGGCTCTCTTACAACACCCGGAACATGCTAAGCATATCGCAAAGGCTTTTTTATATTTACAACAAGATAACATACTCAACCTAGAAAATCGAGCGGCTACTGTACAACACCCGCAGGACGCCGAGAACATCGCACAAGCTTTTGTATATTTACAACGAGCTAACATACTCAACCTAGAAAATCGGGAGGCTATGTTACAACACCCGCAACAGGCTAGGGACATCGCACAAGTTTTTTTATATTTACAACACGTCGGCATGTTCGACCCAAAAAATCGAGCAGTTATTTTATCACGCCCGCAACACGCCGAGGACATCGCACGGGCTTTTCGTGACTTACACCGAACCCGCATACTCAACCAAGCAAACGTCACGCTTCTTTTACAACACGCACAATACGCTGAGGAGATCGCACGGGCTTTTGCTCTATTACAACGAGCCAGCATACTCACCCCAGAAAATCGAGCGGCTATTTTACAACACCCAAAACGCGCTGTTGGATTAGGAAGCGCTATTTATGCACTAGCGCGAGGTAAGATACTTGACCAAGGTAATCTCGATAAGCTTTTAGCAGAGCCTACTCGTGCTTTATTGATCGCACGAGAACTCGGGGGAAAAGCAGATACATACGATCCTGCTATACAAGATTTCAACGAGATTCAAAATGCAGCATGTTTTTTCCACTGCAGCAACGCCAGTACCATCCTCCCACCGGAGATACGCGCAAAAATTGCCGCTCACGCAGCAGGCAATCTTGATTGGGAATCTGCCTTCGCTATCGCAACGGCATCTTTAAATGTAGGCGATGCCCGTACGGAGGATGCAGGGGCAAGCACAACCTACGGAGCGGGCGGAGCTCCCAGTCTTTCTGCACCAAGATAAAATGCCATAGCAAGTGTAGCCTGGGTGAAGCGAAGCGAAACCCAGCACGGTAGGTTGGGCCGTAAGGCCCAACAGGAATAATTTGTTGGGCCTTACGGCCCAACCTACGCACTCGCTTTGCTCGTTCCACCCAGGCTACGTTACTAAAACGCGCTATCATGCGCGCCATATGATTGCCCCGCATAACTCAAAAGGCAGATTTTTTGAATCTGCCTTTTTATTTTAATTGATTTAGCAACGCCCGCATCGCCTGTCCGCGATGACTTAATTGTATTTTGCGTTCGAATGACAGTTCTGCCGCAGAACAATTATCGGTCGGTACAAAAAATATTGGATCGTAGCCAAAACCACCGGCGCCTTTGGGTGCAAATAAAATTTTACCCTCCCAAACACCTTTGCAAATAATCGGCTCTGCATCATTTTGTAAATAAACCAACACGCAATGAAATCGCGCTGTGCGTTTGTCCGCCGGCACTTCGCGTAATTCATTTAATAACTTTTTAATATGCTCTGCCGGTGTTGCATTGACTCCTGCAAACCGTGCGGAATAAATTCCAGGCGCACCATCTAACGCATCAACGTCCAAACCCGAATCATCGGCAATCGTAGGTAATTTTGTGTGATGATGGACATAACGCGCTTTTAATAATGCATTTTCTAAAAAAGTCGCGCCCGTCTCTTCGACTGGATCCAGTTGAAATACAGACTGCGCCATAATCTCAATCGGCGTCTTCGCAAATAATGCTTGAAACTCCGCCACTTTGCCCAAATTACCGCTGGCCAATACAATACGCATAAATATCCTTCTGACTTAGCTATACAAACTATACCATAGGAATCATCAAAAGATACCAAGCACAGATAAAGTGTACAATTCCTTGACAGTTGCTATTAATTCATTAGACTTGGTGCTTCTATTTTTTCATGAATTAGGCATAACCCAGTGATTTCAACAGCTAACTTAACTATTCAATTTGGATCAAAACCACTTTTTGAAAATGTCTCCGTCAAATTTGGCGGCGGAAATCGCTATGGGCTAATCGGCGCCAATGGTTCTGGCAAATCCACTTTCATGAAAATTTTAGGCGGTGATTTAGCGCCAACCTCGGGCTCCGTTGAAATTGATAGTCACGCCCGGATAGGAAAATTACGTCAAGATCAATTTGCCTTTGAAGGATACACTGTTTTAGATACTGTCATTATGGGTCACGCCGAACTATGGAAAATCAAGCAAGAACGCGACCGACTTTATTCTCTTCCCGAAATGAGTTCCGATGAAGGAATGAAAGTGGCTGAGCTCGAAATAGCCTTTGCCGAACTCGATGGTTACACGGCTGAATCACGCGCAAGCGAATTACTGCTCGGACTGGATATTCCGTTAGAACAACACACGAGTTTAATGAGTGCCGTTGCGCCTGGTTGGAAACTTCACGTTTTGTTAGCGCAAGCGCTCTTTGCAGATCCCGATATTTTATTGCTCGATGAGCCAACAAACAATTTGGATATTAATTCGATTCGCTGGCTCGAAAATATTCTCAATAATCGCAAAAGCACAACGATTATCATTTCGCATGATCGCCATTTTTTAAATAGCGTTTGCACGCACATGGCTGATTTAGATTACGGCGAATTACGACTCTTCACCGGAAATTACGATGAATATATGACGGCCGCCACACAAGCGCGCCAACGTCTTTTGACCGACAATGCAAAAAAGAAAGCGCAAATTGTCGAACTGCAATCTTTTGTCAGTCGCTTCTCTGCCAATGCATCGAAGGCCAGGCAGGCCACCTCTCGCGCAAAACAAATTGAAAAAATCACACTTGAAGAAGTAAAACCTTCTAGTCGAAAAAACCCTTACATTCACTTTGAACAAGAGAAAAAGCTTTATCGCTTAGCGATTGAAACCGAACATCTGACCAAAGGCTATGACGAAAAGCCACTGTTTTCGGAGCTTGCATTAACAGTCTCAGCGGGTGAGCGCATCGCCATTATCGGACCCAACGGCATTGGCAAAACAACATTATTACGCTGTTTAATCGGCGATTTAAAGTTAGACACCGGCACCGTTAAGTGGGCAGAAAATGCAACCATTGGATATTACGCACAAGATCATGCAACAGATTTCGACTCGAAGTTATCACTGTTTGAATGGATGGCGCAGTGGCGAAAAAATTCAGATGATGAACAAAAAATAAGAAGCATTTTAGGTCGATTGCTATTTTCACAAGACGAAACAAAAAAGCCCGTCAACATTATTTCAGGCGGAGAGCAGGGTCGCATGATTTTTGGTAAACTCATGTTACAACAACCGAATATATTAATCATGGATGAACCCACCAACCATTTGGATATGGAATCGATTGAATCGCTTAATACCGCTCTCGAAAAATACGCCGGCACGCTTATTTTTGTGAGTCATGACCGTGAATTTGTTTCATCACTGGCAACGCGAATCATTGAGCTCTCTCATACAGGCATTCGTGATTTTCATGACACCTATGAAGAATACCTGCGCAGCCAGGGCATTGAATAATAGAGCGATCGTAAAAAATCGTCTAAAACTCTTTTTGAAACATGGTCATTAGTGCTAAAATAGGCCAAGCAACAACATAAAGAGAGAAAGCCGATGAGCAAAAATCTAGTGAGTTTTGATTGGGCAATGAAAAAGCTTTTAAGAAGCAAAGCCAATTTTGGTATCTTGGAA
>MGXQ01000008.1:0-401 GCA_001801405.1 Gammaproteobacteria bacterium RIFCSPHIGHO2_02_FULL_42_13
GTTTGCCCGTTCATTGCTAAAACTGTTCGTTTGGGAAAGTTTTCAACAGTTATGGATTTTTATTGGTGATCCAAACAACCGGGCGCCACCTGTTATGACGGTTTGTATTAAGAGCTAAACAGTCATTCTCATAGAGAATGAGCGGGTTGTTTTTGCCTACAGGGTAACATCCAATAAAAAAAGGAGAAATTACTTTTGTTTGAGGTATAGTCAATTTACGCAGATTGCTTATAATCCGACCCATTTTTAAGCATCCTTCTCCCGGGCACTACAAATCTTAATGTGGCGGGAATTTCTGCCCTTTCTATAATTAGTATAGACGTTTTATTCTAATCCTCTATAATGTTTTTTTCTTAGAAGGATATTAGACA
Source organism: Gammaproteobacteria bacterium RIFCSPHIGHO2_02_FULL_42_13 (assembly GCA_001801405.1). Classification (GTDB taxonomy): domain Bacteria; phylum Pseudomonadota; class Gammaproteobacteria; order UBA12402; family UBA12402; genus O2-02-FULL-42-9. The sequence goes on from MGXQ01000008.1 coordinate 372, forward strand.
TGGCCAATATTCATGAACCAGTTGTGGCGG
>MGXQ01000008.1:408-11239 GCA_001801405.1 Gammaproteobacteria bacterium RIFCSPHIGHO2_02_FULL_42_13
TTATCCCGGTGATTCAGCCGTGTTGAAAAGTACTGTTGAGGCGTTATTGGCGGTGGGCTCAGAGAATCTTCCCATCCCTAAAGCTATTATTGCACCGCATGCGGGCTATGTTTATTCAGGATCAATCGCTGCATCTGCTTTCGCTTGCTTGGCGAAAGTGAAAGATCAAATCGACCGTGTGATCTTGTTCGGTCCTTCACATCGTTATCCTGTTCAAGGGTTGGCGGTACATTCAGCTGATTTTTTTTCAACGCCGCTTGGAGAAATTCCAATCGATCGTAAATCTCTGGATCGAATCTTGCAATTACCGCAAGTGATGCAAATCGATGAAGCTTTTGCGCAAGAACATTCACTTGAAGTAGAGTTGCCTTTTTTGCAATGCATATTGAACAAATTTCAATTAGTCCCAATTGTTGTTGGGATGGCAACCGATGCACAAGTGGCTGAAGTTATGGAAATGTTGTGGGATGGTCCGTCGACGTTGATTGTGATTAGTACTGATTTAAGTCATTACCAAAGTTACGCCGTTGCGCGACAATTGGATCAATTAACCGCGAATGCGATTGTGGCGTTGCAAACAGAATCTGTGTCAAATGAATTAGCGTGCGGTGGAACCGCGGTTCGTGGCTTATTAGAAGTTGCTAAAAAGAAAGCGCTAACCGCAAAGATTATTGATTTACGTAATTCAGGTGATACGTCAGGCAAGATGGATCAAGTGGTGGGATATGGGGCGTTTCATTTTATCTAACGACAACGCCGTTATTTCGGCATCCAGGGAATCGGCTAAAGTATTCTCTGGATCCCGGATAAATGCTTCGCATTTTCCGGGATGACGGTTCTTTTTTCCCCGTCATTCCGGAATCAAGCGCAGCGCAGTCCTCGGAATCACGCCGTAGGCGTGATATCCGAGGATCCAGTATAATACATCAAAATATCCGGAATCCAGAAATATATTCCCTGGATATTTTGCTGCGCTTGATTCCGGGACGGAAGTGATAAGATTCACAGGAGTAAACATGAGCGATTATTCAGTAGACGACCAACAAACATTATTAAAAACTGCGCGCGATGTTATTCAATATACTCTCGATCAAGATGGGCAAATGCCGGTTGATCCAGAAGAATATTCAGAAAATTTGCGCACAGTGCGTGCAAGTTTTGTCACATTAGAATTAAATGGACAATTGCGCGGTTGTATTGGCACATTGGTTGCGTATCAACCGTTGATTAAAGATGTTGCACATAATGCATATGCAGCAGCATTTGCGGATCCACGTTTTTCGCAAGTCACCGATGAAGAGGTGTCACAATTATCGATTCATATTTCGGTGTTAAGCGTGCCAGAACCGATGAGTTTTTCGTCAGAAGCGGATTTATTGCAACAATTACGTCCCGGTGTTGATGGACTTATCTTGACAGATGGAGTTCATCGATCGACATTTTTGCCGATTGTTTGGGAGCAGATTCCTGATCCGGCGCAATTTTTAGCGCACTTAAAAGCAAAAGCAGGGTTGGCATCCAATTATTGGTCAGATTCGATTCGATTTGAACGATATACGGCGGAATTAATAGGGACTTGATGAAAGGACGATTTTGTTCCATAATGAATAATCAAAATATAAAAGGGATGTAATCATGGCGCAACATCACATATTGGTGGTCGAAGATGAGCCCGTCAGTTTACAGTCCGTTGTTGATTGTTTGATACATGCTGGATTTGGTGTTGAAGCCGCTGCCGATGGCCGAGAAGCATTAAATAAGCTAAAAAATCTGCCTCATAAATTCTCCGCCATTGTATTAGACCGCGTTATGCCATTTATGGGCGGCATGGAGTTAATGCAACACATTAAAAAAGACTCACAACTCAAAGAAATTCCTGTAATTATGCTGACGGCTTTGGATGAACATGATGATATTGCTGATGCCGTAGAAGCGGGCGTATTTGATTATCTAACAAAGCCGATCGATCCGCCGATTTTGATTGAGTTGCTTCAGGAAGCGATAAATAAGCGCGCATAAGTTATTCAATCTCCTTGAAATCCTTGTGATATGTACTATACCAGTAGATAGAAAGTGCAACACAAGGAATGTGGATATGCAAAGACTATGGGTATTGCTGGCAGCAGCATTGATGATTATGTCGGTGACAGAAGTCGTATTTGCAGAGCGTGCGTTAAAGGATATTCCCAATTTGATGCCTGTTAATGTTGCGCAATTCTCCAACATGCAGACGGATTCATTAGCCTATTTCTATATGCTCTGTTAATTGTTTGCGGTAAATGCTTACATTGATATGAGTGTTTAAAATCTTAGGAATTCCAAAAAAATATCGTATAATGCCTCACTTGTTTTTGATAGGTGATGAATTATGTATGTACTTTCTTTTTATGTGCCTTTTGATCATCTTGAGTCTGTCAAAGAAGCGTTGTTTTTGGCTGGCGCAGGACAGATTGGTAATTATGATCGTTGTTGTTGGCAAACAAAAGGGGAAGGGCAATATCGTCCCAACGATGGAAGCAACCCTTATATAGGAACGCAAGATGAATCAATGCGCGTTGAAGAGTACAAAGTTGAACTGCTATGTCATTCGGGGCAAATAAAACAAGTCATCAAAGCATTAAAAAAATCACATCCTTATGAAATGCCGGCGTATCATGTCGTTAAGATTTCGAGATTTTAAATAAGAGCGGTACACTCACGATCAAAATAATTCCGCCCATCAAAAAAGTTTCGTAAAAAAATAAGTGCCCTGTTTTTAATTGTATCGGCGGAAAGAATCCTAAGATAATAGCAGCAAAACACACCACCATTCCAGTTATGCATACAATCCACGCGCCGATGTTTTTGCCAGGTATGCGATAAGTGCGATACCTGTTTGGTTGTGTGTAACGTAATCGCAACAGGGAGGCAAACATTAAGATATTCATCATAAGCGTTAAAATCGCAGTGAGAGCAATGAGCATCCAATAGGCGCTTTGAATATTGGGCATCCATAAATACACGACAGATAACAGTGTGATAATGATGGCTTGATAAACTAATAAATGGGTGAATGGTTGATTCAAGCTGATGCATAGACCTTTGCTGGGACCAATAACCCAAAGGTTTAGCATCGCGAGCAAGCCGAGCGCAATCAGTATGGCAATGTAGGGTATAAATGCTTGCAAATGAAATGCGGCTAAAAACAACGCAATGGCCTGCATAACGCCGCTGATAATGTTGAGTTGTTGTGATGGCACGACGATAGCGATTGCCAGCGAGCCGCCAATGGATATGAATAACATCAGGATGACCACTATTAAAATCGCACGTGGAAAATTTTTCTGCGCATTTGGAATCTCTTGCGCATGGTAAGCGGTGATTTGTATACCGGCATAGCCTAATAATAACCCGACTAAAAAGGCGCTGTGTTTTGGGTTGAAAGTTGGAAGATGCCAATCAACATGAATATGAGAAGGGTGTTTTAAACCCAACCAAACGATGCTTAATGCGATGAGCAAGAGAATCGGCAATAACGAACCCAATATAAATCCAATGACACTCATTCTACCAGAGATGTTAAAGCCTAAAAAATTTATGATAGTGAGCCCCCAAAAGATAGTCAACAAAAGTGCGAGCATAATATATTTGTTATTGGCAAGTGCTGGATTGATTGCATAGATAAATGTGGTACCGATAAAAACGAGCAGAGCAGGAAATGAGATCACTGTATTGCTCCATTCGAGCCAAACACCTAAGAAACCAATGTGCGAACCAAAGGCTTCTCGAATCCAAATATACGCGCCCCCCGTTTGTGCCCAGCCACTGCTAAGTTCTGCGCAAATGAATGCCAAAGGAATAAAATAGAGTATGGCGCCGAATAAATAATAAAAAATAGATGAAAAACCATATACCGCCATCAAGGGAAGGGTGTTTAGCATAAAGACGCCGGCCACGGTCATGATGCCTAGTTCAAAAACACTGAGTTTTTTCATGGGATCGATTATACTGATTTTAAGGTTACTTGAAAGAACAAGATTGTCATTCCCGGGATGACGACTCTCCTTTTTTCGTCATTCCGGAATTGTTGCGCCAGCAGTTTCGTCATTCCGGAATTGTTGCGCCAGCAGTTTCGTCATTCCGGAATTGTTGCGCCATTGCGCAACAATATCCGGAATCCAGAAATATATTCCCTGGATCCCGGATAAATCTGCTACGCAGATTTTCCGGGATGACAATTTTTTTTTAGGCCTGTCATTCCCGTGGATGACACATGTTTTTTAGGCCTGTCATTCCCGGGATAAAACATAAATCAAATGATTCTTAAAATCAAAAAACACTAAATTTTCCTCATAAAAATTAGAACCAATTAATCCGTCAAACGGTATATTGCTTGGGATGTGATCGAGCAAAAACCAAGTTGGGCTCAGCGCTTGACGAGTGATGCTAAAATGATTGGCGACCACATAACGACAATTTGAAATGGCATAATTTATTTTTTTATTACATACGCGCGAATCGCGCATAAAATTAAAATATTGTTTTATTTTTGAAGGCACAGAGCCGGTGTCCCACAATAATGTGACCAGCTTACCATTAATTTTTGCATAGGTGACAATGCCATCGCGATTTACAAATGGAACGCGTGTCCAGTTTTTTACGTCATATCCCGCTGGAAAATGTCCCTGTTTGACCAGAACCATTTTGTGATGGGAATAATCTAATAAAAGATTAAACTGAGAAAGTAAACTTAATCCAATTGCACCATCGTGTGACGCTTGCGTTTCTTTAAAATGACGGTTGTTTGATCCCCAAAATTTTTCCATGAGCATGCCGCGTATATTTTTAACGATAAAACCACCCAATTGCGCGCGCGGCACAATAAAATGTTGTTGGCATGAATAACGATTGAGCGAACGATAACAAGAATCTTTACCCGTGAAATAAACTTGCGTTCCTTCCAACGCTTCGCGACTCAACGCGATGTCTGTGTCGATGGTGCCTGTATCAAGGATGATGGGAATTTGTTTGTTTTGAATCGTGATAACAGTGGAAGGGAGGCCGTCATTTTTATCACCAGTGTTAAATTGAAGCGGTAACGTGGTTTCAAATGGCTGCGCGAGTGCGCTCGTTGACAATAAAAACACCATCCCTATGAAGATCAAAAACCGTCTTTTCATTTGATTATTCTTGTGTATTTTTTGTTAAAAAGCAAGGTTTGGCTTTGTCAGGTTATTTGTATTTAAAAATCAGCGTGAATCTTTTTAAAAAACTGCTAAACTACGCTCGCAATTCTTTACACACCAAGAGGACAATTCTTATGCAGGAAACGAAAAGTTTAGGGCGAGCATGGGCTGTTTGTATGATTGGAGCATTATATTTTTTCTATATTTTTCTACAGATGATGAAGTTTAATGCAATCGGCAGTGATCTTATGATGGATTTTCATATAGGTTCAACCGGATTGGGCGCATTATCCTCCGCATATTTTTGGGGCAATATTGTCTTTTTATTTGTGGCGGGGTTAATGCTCGATCGTTTTTCAACTAAAAAAATATTAGCGGTCGTTATGTGGGTTGTCATTTTATGTACGTTCGTTTTTGCTTTTTTAAAGAATCAACACACCTCCTTTTTTGCCTTCTTTTTAATTGGTATCGCGGGTGCCTTTGGATTGTTGATTCCGTTGCGGTTAGCATCACGTTGGTTTCCATCCGATAAAATGGCATTAGTGAGCGGGTTAATTGTGACCATTGGATTTTTTGGTGCGATGACCAGTCAATCGCCGCTCGTTTGGTTGGTGAATCAAGTAGGCTGGCGTCACGCGATGATATGGGATGCAGGCTTTGGTGTGTTGTTGTTTTTTTTGATGATGTTTGTGATTCAAGATTTTCCGGAAGGGGTGACGAATAAGATGTCGCGCGAACAAGCGACGAGCTGGAGTTTTTTGTGGTACAGCATTAAACAAGCTGTCATCAATCGCCAAAATTGGTCGTTTGGTTTGTATACATGTTTGTTAAACTTGCCGCTGTTTGTTTTTGCGACCTTTGGTCTGCTGTATTTGCAACAGGTTCAGCATTTATCCGAAACACAGGCAGCGTTTATGGTCGTGATTTTATATTTTGGTGCCATGCTTGGTTCGCCCGCACTTGGGTGGATATCGGATAAAATGCAAAATCGCAAAATGCCGATGATTGTGTCAGGATTAATTTCACTCGCATTAATTTTAGGTATTATGTATTGGAATAATATGAGTATCGCAACCATATATACCTTGTTCTTTTTGTTAGGCTTTTTTACCAGTGCGCAGGTGATTACGTATCCCGTTATTGCTGAAAGCAATGCCGAAGAAATTGTTGGGTCGGGTTTTGGTATGGGATCGACCTTAATCATGTCCGGTGGTGCAATTCTCGTGCCGCTGTTCGGTTGGTTATTGGATTTACATTGGGGCGGACAGGTTGTGCATGACATACCGATTCATACGTTAGCGGAATATCGCTTCGCATTATGGTTGTTGCCGATTTCATTTATTGTCGGTATTTTAGCCGTGATGATCGGTAAAGAGACGCATGGGAAGAGGATAGTTTAAATTTGGTCTGTCATCCCCGAAATTCTACGCAGTAGAATTGTCGGGGATCCATAGATCAACCAATCAAATATTGAAAATTTATCAGGATCGAGATTGATTTGGGGATAGATCCCCGGCGTTGTGCTAACGCACAACCCGGGAGTGACAATTACCGAAAAATTTTCCTTGACTTTTTGAACAAAATTGTGTCAAATGTGCGGTAGTATTGAAAAATAACTAAGAAGGAAGAGACTTATGCGTAATCAATTTCTTGATGCTTGTTGCCGATGTTTTATTGACCTTTTTCGCCATACGCCAGCAGATATGAATGTTGACGGTGTTCAGCCAGAGCAAGCAATGACCCGCAGAGCAAAAATATCGCTTAATGCGTTAGAGGCGGCTCAAGCTGGATTTTACGGATTTTCAACAGTAACGGTTGCAACATTTTTACCTTCATTAGATAGTGTGGAGCATTCTCCAGAAGTAATTAAGTTATTACAGGTCTTATTTGTCTTTCAGGCACTTTTATCAGCAGGGCGTGCTGGTTTAGCTGGCATTACTTCCTCAGATGCTTATCCTACTCGTTTGATTGAGATGAGCGCTCAAACGCTTGCATTTTTATTCATGATAACTGCCTTTATTTCAGTGACAGTAATGAGTCTTCGTGGCGATGATCCTATGCGACATGACCATGATATCGCAGGAATGGCTAAAGAGGATCTTGCGCTAGGTTGTATGTTATTGCTCAATATGATTTCTAATATCGGTCATAATGTTTCTGATATACGTTCAAGACGCGCTGATACTGACCGCTTGCCACTACTTAATATTCTTCCAGCTGTGGCAGAACATAGGCATGTGTCACGAGCAGAAACTGCGTATGGTTTTGCACGAACAGCTATCGATATCGTAACGGTTGCTGGTTTTGCTATGATTTTGTTGGAAGATCATAATCCAGATAGCCCTATGCGACAAATGGGGACGATCATGACCATGGTCGGTTTTGCAATAAATGCATGCTTAACAGCAGGGCGTATATGGGAGAGGCGGCAGCGTGGAGAACGTTTGATGGCAGCATTTAGAGGTGATAGCTCAATAGGGACAGGTGATTATGGCAGTATACAAGGCACAGAACATTCAGCTTCTATGCCTCATACTGCCGCCAGGCGTATTCAAGGTGGTACTACTACACACTCTGCTTCTGCTGCAGAAAGAGTTTTTGCGCTAGGTACGACACCGAGTGGAGCAGCTTCTTTGTTTGGTGATACTGTTGTTGTTCCTCTCAGTGCTATGCCAGCAGCACGCGCTGAAGGGTTTCAGCCGGGTACGACACCAGCGAGTTTTACCGTATAAAATTTATCTTTTGCAACGAAAGATGAGTAGATGGATGATTCAATCAATAAACTATGTGCTCAAGTATCATTCTTGAGCACATTAATTCCTTTTGGCGTAATAATATTTGCATTTTTTTTCGAAAATAGTTCAATTTTTTTTGTCCTCTTAATATTTCCTTAAGGTTTGTGTGAGATCATTTCAACATATAAGAACGAAGAGTAAGTGATTGTTCGTAATTTACCCAAATAGGAGCAATGCATATGCCAATAGGAATAGAGACAACACACGGTGCTGCTGCTGCCGCTCCCGCTCCCGCAGCAGTTGCTCCTCCACCTAGCTATGCACAGATTGGTGTTGCCGTTGCTGCCGCACTGGATCATCGTGCTGCTCAACAAGTACATCAACCTCTTGTTTTACCAGGTAACGGTGGCGCTGAATCACCACCGGGCGGTGACGTACCAGCAAGCGTTGTCGTACCTCACAGAAGGCAGGGAAATCCAGCCCCTAATAGCACATTGGCAGAAGCGCACGCACTCGTTGGTCGTGCGCTTGATCCCCGAGTATCACCTGTATTGCAGAGACTGGAGGAGGAACGAACGGCTCATCTTCTGCAAGTTGACAGGGGTGTTGTTGAAGCCTGGGGGAGAATGCATTATAAGCCTGAGCAAACGGGTCCTGATTCGAATCTATATTGGACCGACTCAGAACTGCGGAAGTGCTTTAAGATTTTACGTTTAACTGGTGTACGAATCATTAGTCGTGACATAGTACGTCAACCAGTTGGTCGCAGTGTGGGAGAATTATGGACACGCTCCATTACTCCATATGAAGCAGCAGCATTAACGCTTATCAATGTGGTAGGTGAACAATTTTGGCCTGGCAGAGTAAAAGATAATATGTGGGTGAGAATACCTACAATGGATCGTTGGGATTTAGCCCGTACTTCACGAACAGGGTTAACAGCAGATTCGCTGACAGAGCATGATCGCCGATTAAAAGCGGCTGTTTCTGCAGGTTCAATGAAAAGATTTCATCAGGATATTTTGAATGCTGTGCATACAGAAATTATGCATTATCTGGATCGACGATTTGCTCTACGGAGCAATTCTATTTTTGCTTCCGTTGTATATGGGTTAGGCACAGAGAGCCCTGATGGTGAAAATGGATTTTGGATGTTTTTGGCAGATGAATTAATGACCGGATTGCAGAGACATTTAGCGAATGGAGAGATGGTCGAGGCGAAGCGTGAAACGCAGAAAATCATAGATTTTATTGAAGAGCTTTTGAGAGGCAGGCTTTTTGTCCCATGTGGCCAAGAAGTAAAAAAGCTTACATTTATCGAAAGTGCTGAAGGAGGGAAGCCTGCTAGAAGAGTTGAAATCAACATACAAACTGGAAAGGCAGGTAACTTTGCAACGCTAGAAAGTGTTCTTGCGTTGTTAGAAGTTTTAAATAATAACTTGACGATGGAATGTGGTGCGGCAGATCTTGACAAACATGTTGCGGCAGTGGTGAAAGGAAATGAAAACATATTTGAATGTTTTGCGACTGTGATGGAGTTTTTTCGTTTAGCTGCTGCGCCTGAGAAATCAGAAAGACGCCCATTAGATAGAAAACATATAGCGACAACAGAGGGGCTTGGTATATCATCGACAGTACACGGTGATTATCCGATCTATTTTAAGTCTGGATTGGCTGCATATGAGCGTAATTTGCTTGAATCACGTATGGCATCTGATTTCTTAAGCTCAATTGATAGCATTACTTGTGCTGCTGTAGCGGAGAATTTTAAAGCAACTACACGAGGCCAAAATTTTGAACGTTCGACAAGACAAGAGAGCGTATACAGTTCGGCGGAGAAGCAATCATTTATCTTCGATCAAGTTGCTAAAATGTTTGCGTCGTTAAAAAAAGAGGAGGACTTTCTTTCAAGCGGAAAGCATGACAGGGATCCGGTAGATAGTTTAGTGAAAACCTTTGCAGATTTCATGACCTCAATTTATAGCATACAAGAGTTGACAAATGTTATTTTCCATCATGTACTTATGTTGCTTAGTTTGCAAAAAGAAAAAGGCGTGCAGGGATTATTGAGAGATGCAGGGCCACAGATCATAGATCGCTTGCAAGCGTATCTTGTTGAGCTAGAAGCTTATTATGTGGTTGTCAATGCAATGGTGAAATATGAAGATATTTTACGACGGACTCAACCCGGCTCTCCTGAAAATCTATTATACACTAAGCTCAAGTATTCAGATGATGAATCTGTTGGATTTTTTAAGGCAATACAACAACAGTCAGGCAACCTTCAAAGAGGGATTGAAGCAGCGGGCATAGCCGTGACTGATTTTCTGGTATACTTGTCAAAACAAACGGATGAAGTGCTGAATGCGCGAGCAGCAATTTCTGATGCTATTATAGCGCACTCAACTCAAGAAGGAATGATATTATATGAGACTGCTTTAAAATCATTGGGTAGACTGCCTAGAACGATGCTATCTCAAAGATCGCGTAAGAAATTAGTAGAGAAGTTTGAGCAGGGGAAAGCTGCAATTAAGAGCAGAACTAATACTGCTGCTGCATTAGAAGACGCTGCAGCAGGTGAAGCAGGTACAGGGGCTCTTGCAACATTGCCACCGAATTATTATGTTGGCGGCGGCGCCGGAGCCGGAGCCGGCGGTGGTGGTGGAGATTCTGAGGATGGTTTTGGAGCGGGAGAGGCTAATCCTCACGGCCCAGGCAGGCAGCGCGTGGCTGAAGCAGGAGCGGGTGAAGGTGCGGCTGCAGAAACTCAAGCTATGCTAACACATGTGTGTGAAACAGTCGGTTTGCCAGTTGGTACTCCCTTTGACGCAGTTAAAACAAAATTGGCATTGTGTATTGGAAATGCTGATGCTTTAAATACAATAAGACTTTTGCAGCTAGGCTCAGACGCTGAGATAACCCAATTAGGAG
>MGXQ01000008.1:11257-14952 GCA_001801405.1 Gammaproteobacteria bacterium RIFCSPHIGHO2_02_FULL_42_13
ATATACCAGTTGCTGGTCTTTCTGTATGCGCACAAAACAAATGGGATGCCTCCTCTGTTATAGTAGCGAAATTTGCATCGTTAACGCCGGATGAATGGATTGCTTTGAGCAATTCATCATCAGATGAAGCTAATCTAGCTCGCCTTATTAGGAAGTTAATTAGCGTAGAGCCAGGAGCTAGTTGGGATGAAGTAAGAGCCAAATTAGGGGTACGACCTGTAGCGTCGTTTTGTGATTCTCTGCCAGAATCGCGTAAATTATGTGTCGCGTTAGTTTTAGATCCGAATATCACCCACGCGGCGTTTATGGATGCGGTTGTGCGGAAATATGAGGAGACGCAACAACAAATGGAAAGAGCAGCAACACCCAGCAGGCCAGTAGTACCACCATTAGCATTAGATTTGGTAATGCCTTCTCATTTTCGAACTATGGGTAGTTTGGCGAGATTGAATATGGCGGCTCCTACTACACCACCACGTAGTGTGGCAGAAGCTGTTGGTGCGGGGGGGGGCGTAGATGCTTCTCCTTTGCGAGCTATCAGTAATCTTGCGAGAACGGAGGAGGCTGCTGCGATACCGCCAGCAGCGGCGGCTATTACGTTACCACACGGTGCGGCAGTAGTAGCAGTGCATCATGGTGAGTCTTCATATCCTGTTAGACCTGATGAGGAAGAACGCCCTAGTAGGTTCACTGCCGCGAATGAGAAAGCGACTGTTAATCGATGCGCGCAATTAGGCGCACTAAACCCGGATAGTAGGGAATTTTATGGCTCAAATAAGATAATTGATGTGGGATATCTTTCTGAAGTTACTGGAAAATTTAAACGCTTATTATGCGAAACAGCCAAAAAGGGACGTGAGCAATGTAATCAGTTGATCACTCTCTCTCTTCAAATGCTATCGCCAGGCGGGCGCTTAAAAGAGACCTGGTTAGCAGATGCGTACAAGCAGTGGCAAGGTGACATGAATCAGTCTTTGAATGTGCTGCAGCTAGCTCGCGGATATTTATCTGTTCAACAGAAGCCAAAGCATACTGAGGAAGCCTATAAATTATGGTTAGCATGTGCACAAGTCCATGTGGTCGTGAATATGTCGCTACATTTATTAAAATATCAAGCAAGTGGACGTTACCAATATGATCAAGGTTTAGAGATGGCGGTTGCTCAGTTATTAGTGCAAAACATCGTTGGTTACTGTGCATTGGATGCAAGGGGTAATGTTGATCGAATTAATGAGTTGGTTCGTGCGCCTGATGCGTTTTTAGCAGCGACAGTTCTCGCCTTAGGTACGTTTGATCCGTATAGAATGGCGACGCGTGTGAAAAATTATATACAAAGCATGGCTGAATCGGATACAAATTATGCGCATCGGGGTGCATTGGATGATTTGTTTAGAGTTGAATTAGCCGAAGACGCAGTGCCGGAAGTAGCAGCAACAGAGGCGCCGAGAGTTGGATAAATAAAAATCATTGGAAAAAGAAGGTTTAAATTGATTTGTTATTGAGTGAATGTTAGAATTACAACTAGAAAATAAGAAAAGCGGATAAGAATAAAAAAACGACAGGAAGGTTGTAGAAAAAGTTTTTTTAACCTAAAAAGAATTTTTCACGATAGGAGGGTCTTCACATGCCGACACCACGACAACAGACAGCCACTGAGACGTTAACGCTTCTTATTAGCAAATATGTACCAACAAATAGTTTTTGGAATTTCTTTACAGGAACCAAAAAGCGCGCACAACGTTGGTTAGTAAATTTGAATCAAAATGATGCTCTAACTAAAGAAGTTTTAAAATGCTTTAAACCTTATGCTCGAGATAGTGCTATTAGTGCCATTACGAGTGATACTGTCGATAGTCGATTAGCGACATTGACGCGCTATTTACAAGAACATCCCTTAGCCGATCAGAAAAAGCAAGTGCAGTTGATTGCTGATACTCGTTGGTTAATGACTCGTCGTTTGGGTGGTTTTGGATACGATCCTGATACTTCTTTGTTGGGCATGCAATTGCGTGTGGCGGCAGTCTATTATGACGATACCCCCTCTCAATCGGGATCGGGAGCAGCAGCGACGGGAGCATCTCCTAGATCTTTGGCAGAAGCAGATCAGCGAGTGATGACGGCATTGCATGATCGATTCGAATTATGTGTTGTTGCGATGGAAAGTATGGTTCAACGTCTTTCTAAGCGTATTACTCATTTTGCCAAAGACTATTTAGTAAAACGATTTCAAAGTGTTGTTGCCACCTTTAAAGGAGAAGAAAAATCTATTGGACGGACGGGGGTTTCTGTGAATGTTGCTGCTGGTCAACTGACGGCGCCCGTCTCTGAAGTGGTGCGCGCATCCCCAAAACCACCGCTGACGCTCTTGGCTTTTCATCAACGTTTAGGGCAAATGAAAGTCCATGTAGATAATCAAAGCGGAGTTTTGGCCGCTGTTGCTGGACAGCCCGTTCCTGTTCAACGTGCGCGTGCGCTTTTTGAGACTGTCTCGTTATTTGCAGACGATGCGACTAGACAAGCAGAAGAGCTGCAAGCGGCAGAAGAAGCAAGAGCGCGCGCAGCAGAGGGTAATAAATTATCGCTGGAACAGATCCTAGCAAAAAATCCGTCGGATACTGAGCCGGTGCTAGTTGAGTTTGCTAAGGCTATTGACCTATTACGCTACTCGTTTTTATTAAAGTCTGATAAACCACCACCACATGCAAGCTTGGGAAGAACTGAGCACCGAGGAAAATTTGCTGCAGCAATTTTTGCGTCGCCTTGGTGGAAAGCGCGTTTTGGCGCAGAACCATCAACAGAAGAATTGCGCCGAAAGACATTTTGGGGAGGTTTAGAGCTGTTTGAGAATGGTATAGAAGCAAATGGACAAAGACCTAGACAGGGATCGATGGTTTTTACCATTATTGTCGAAACGCTCAATAAAGGACTACTGCCTGGTGCTCCACTATTTGAATTTTATAAACGTGCATGTTCAACATGTTTCGATGATCCATCATCATTGGGCGGTGCTGCAGAGTACCGCTATTTTTACGTGTTAGCACGCATTGTTGAAACGCTATTGCAAATTGTGGTGCCACCAGCTGAGTATGCTACGGCTGTTACCAATGTGTTTCATTTTTGTCGGGAAATAGATCGGGTGATACATGATCCGGCGAAACCATTTGCTAAAGATCCTGAATTTCAGGCATGGTGGGAAAATTTGGCGGAGAGTCCATTGTGGCGTGTAAAACGTTTAGTGGACTCAGCGGCAGCTCCGGGGCAGGATGGTAAATTACCAGAGAGGGCTGCTATGGATTATTCTGAGTTTTCAAACACCTGGAGGATAACAGACGCTGGCCAAAAGCTTTTAAAAGCCGAACATAAACGACATCAAGCGGGTAAAACAAGCTCATCATCTTCTCATGGAAGCAGTGGGTTACATCGACCAGCACCAGCACCTAACGGCGCCGCAGGTGAAGCCGCTCCCCCCCTGAGTGTCGCTGCTGGACCGGCTCCAATCAGGACTGTACGACCCGCCGAAGTTTCCCCCACTGGGGCAACAGCCGGAGCAACTCCCGGAGCAGGCGGGGCTGGTTCTCCGACAACACCAGCGAGAAGGGTAATGGCGGCGGGACGAGGCTAATAGCTATAGGTGTTTTGCATATCTTCCGAAAGACGCCGTTGCTGGTTCAAGCAGCGGCGTTATTAAAAGTTCT
>MGXQ01000009.1:0-311 GCA_001801405.1 Gammaproteobacteria bacterium RIFCSPHIGHO2_02_FULL_42_13
TGGGTTTCGCTTCGCTCAGCACCAACCTACATTTTATGCAGTATTAATTTAAGACAAATAAATCTTTTGACCCAGCGTCAGGTGATAAGGTTTTTGCAGTTTATTTATCTGTGCTAAGCGAGCATAATTTATATGATAGTGCCGCGCGATGGAATAAAGGCTTTCATGCACGAGAACGCGATGATATGCACGATGATTAATCATTTGCGTCGTTGCGTCACGCACGGGAGGTAACGGATTGGTCGGGGTTACAAGTTGATCCGCTGTCGATTTAACGTAATGAGAACCCTCATCATCAATAGGCGCGATAT
>MGXQ01000009.1:353-10816 GCA_001801405.1 Gammaproteobacteria bacterium RIFCSPHIGHO2_02_FULL_42_13
TGATATAACGACCATCCTCCTCGGGCGCATGTTCGTCTGATAATTTATCATACGCGCGGCTAAGTTTTTCACTGGGTGCAAAATAATGCCCCGCTTCATTTTTAATCGGCGCAACGGTTTGCGCAGACGGAGCAATTTCTTTCATCACCATACTTTTCGGCTTGACATAGTGAAGCATATCATCGCGCACAGGCGCCAGCGCAAAAACAGCAACCGCAGCATATAAATTTAATACACACCCCGATAGAATCCCAACGCGCCAATCCATTTGGCTTCCTCCATGAAAACATCATCCTTACCTAATAGAATGGCTCAAGTTGAAGAATATTGCAAGAGGGAAACGTGATACAGCATGACAAATAGAATTAATTGGGATCCCGCAGCCACTCCGCCACATGATTGAACGATTTAAAATCTGTCCAATCTAAACGTAGCGGTGTCACGGAAACATGACCGGCGCGAACGGCATGGAAATCAGTGCCAGCACCTGCATCTGCTTCTGGCCCTAATTCACCAATCCAATAAATATCATGGCCGCGCGGATCTTGTTGTTTGATACATGGCTGTGCACGATGACGTGTTCCTAACCGCGTGATTTCATACTTGCCTAATTCAGACAACGGAACATCCGGCACGTTTACATTTAAAATCGTGTGCGAGGGCAACGATCCTTTCGCTAATTTTATCACTAAATTTTTGGCAACTTGTGCCGCTGTTTCATAATGTACTGCCGGAAAATTTAACGATACGGCAATTGAGGGCAACCCTAACGAACGCCCTTCAATTGCAGCCGCGACCGTGCCCGAATATAAAATATCATCGCCCAAATTCGGCCCTTGATTAATCCCCGATACAATCATGTTGGGCAGCTCATCTAACAACGTACTCACCGCCACATGCACGCAATCGGTCGGCGTACCAGTAATCGAATAATGATTTTCATCCATTTCTTTTACTCTCAATGGTCGATCCAATGTCAGCGAGTTACTTGCTCCACTGCGATTACGATCGGGCGCAGCAATCACCACGTCTGCAATCTCTTTTAACACCTTGGCCAAACATAAAATGCCTGGCGATTGACAACCATCGTCGTTACTAATTAAGATTTTCATTATTTCTCCGTTTTTACAAACTGATAATACTGTTCGCCGGGCTTGATCATGCCAATATGCTCTCTCGCCAAAGCTTCTGTAGATGCTTTCGTGTGCTGCAAATCATAAATCTTTGCCACCAACTTTTGATTGCGCTCACTCAATTGATCATTTACCTTTTGTTCTTTCACCACCTCTCTATGCAACTGAATGCTGGCGATAACAGAATCCGATTGAAACCATAACTTATATTGCAGCACTAAAAATAATACGGCAAACAACGCAATTAAAAATTTCATATTACTCTCCTCCCGTATTACAGGCAGATCAACAGGCACGAAACGCTATTTGCAACGCCCGCTCAAACCAGATGGTATATTTTTCCGCCGGTGTCGGCAATGTCTTTATATCCGCCCACCGACACTTTGCAACTTCTTTTTCATTCGGCTCAATAATTTCGTCATTATAAAGACCTATCAGCACATGATCAATTTCATTTTCAATCATATTCTCATGAAGCGACGCTTGATAATGAAATACCCCCGCTTCCGTCAGAAAAACCGAAAAGCCCATTTCTTCTCGCAACCGCCTCTCTGCCGCCACGACAATTGTTTCACCCGGACGCGGATGACCACAGCAGGTGTTTGTCCATAACCCCGCACTATGGTATTTCGTTACTTGTCGTTTTTGCAACAAAACTTCCAACCTTTGATCAACACGCCGAAAAACAAATACTGAAAATGCACGATGACATAATCCCAACTCGTGCGCGCGATGTTTTTCGCTTTGACCAATCGCTTGATCTTGCTCATTGACTAAAATAACATTTTCTTTCATGCGTACTTAATAACTTCTACGTTTAAAAAATTTTCTTTAACTATTTTTTCATCTTTCGATAAGAATAACAACTTTAAATTCGGCCCCGCGTCTTGTGTAAAATAAACAGATACGCCTTGCGCACGCAAGCACCACACCGACTGCATCGCCGCAATTGTTTCGGGCAAATAATATGATATTGACGGCTGTGCCGTTAACAGCGTTGCATGCATTGCAAGCGCATTTGATTCCGCTGTTTTTCCTAACAAATCAAAATTCTGTTGCGACAATGCTCGCTCTATCATTTTTATATCATCGTCCACTTGCGCGGGCCATTCTTTATAGAATCGCGATGTGGCAACGACGCGCTGCATCGCTTCGCGCGAACCAATCGATTTTTCTTTTTCTGAAAAAATTAACAACCCCATGCGAAAGTTTGGCCACTCCACTGACAAAGGCTCCGCAACACTATCCATTCCATTTGCTTGCACGCCCGCATGCCATTTCACAAACCCTTGCCACAATGACCGACATGCGCTACCGCTACCCAATCGCGCCAAAATCGACAAGTTTTTTTTATCCAATTGCCAGTGAAATAATTGATCCAATGCCAACACTAACGCCGCAAATCCACTCGCAGACGATGCGACTCCAGCTTCGGTAGGAATATTGTTTGCAGTCTCAATCAAAAAACGCACATTATCTTTAGTGCGAAACAAATCTAAATAATCAATCAATCGTTTTGCAAATGGCAAATCGAATGACAAAACCTCACCATTTAAAATTATTTTATCTTGATCGCTCACAGAAATTTTCGTGCGCGTCCCTTTATCGCCTAAACTCACCGATAAACTCGAGGTTATCGGCAAATTTAATTCAATATCGCGTTTTCCCCAATATTTACATAATGCAATATTCGTTGGCGCAAAAGCACTGGCTGTTTGCAACGACGGCGACAGACGGGGCACAATTTGTTTCACGACATCAAGACGCTTCATTGAAAACTCCTGATGCGGAAATTTTAACATCCAATTGTTGAACACCCGCTTGACGCTGCTTGGCATTATGCGGAAAATAATTTTTAGGCAAATCACCTAACACCAAAATACAGTCTCCCAAACCCGAACCCGAAATCTTAGCGCCCAACAGACCAGGCAATGCTAATGCCTCGGTTAAAAGCGCATCGATGTGTGCATCGCTCACGCCCAATTCAGCTTGCAGCGCCTGATGCATGCTGCAAAGTTTAGCAAACGCATCAATATTTTTTTGTTGTAATGCCATGCGACCCTTCTGCACGATATCCCCAATTTTTTCATAAATGGCATCGGATTCAGCGGTTTTCTTTACGCGCTTAACCACTTCTACCGTCGGTGTTTTATACCCGACATATATTAAATGCAGCGGCAACGCGGCATCAATTTTTTGTAATTGAAATGGGTCCGTCCGATACAAATTAATTCCTCCAAAAACACTGGCGGCCACATCGGCGCCCGATCCCAGTTTTTGCACGTGCCGCACAGCATCTAACGCCAACTTATAAATTCTATTTTGATCTTTTTGTTTTTTTAGCCACACTAATAAAACCGTAACAACGGCAACAGCAACAGCGGCCGACGAACCCAAACCCAATTTATCTGAAAATTGTGATTGAATAATTAAATCAAATCCAACTGATAATTCAGTTTCAAATTGCGAAATAGCCGCTAACACAAAACGAAAGGGATCTTTTAATTCAATGGCATCGATTGATGTTTGATATTGACCTAAGCGTTCAGACATAATACAAATTCGATTATCAGCACGCGGCGTTAAGATAACTGCAATCCTGCGATCAATGGCGCATACAATCGCTGCAGCACCATACAACACGGCATGCTCACCCATCAACATAATACTGCCTGGCGCTGTTGCCTTAAAGGACTCGGGCACCTTGAGGTTCCCCATGAACGGGCATCAATTCATACCCATGTTGTTGACAACAAGCGTTAATCGCATCTTTATTTTCACTCACGACCAAAACAATGCCGGCATTATCGCCCGCGACAGCACCTGCCCCACAAATTTTTGCGGCCGCACCAATACTTTCGATTTCACGAACAAAACGCTGAACTCTTTCAGGCACAACACCAATCGCGACCAACAACCGATGATTCTCCTGAACAAGCCGCCGAAGTTCTGTGGCATTTTGATGTTGCAAAGCCAGATCGATCTCGTTTGTTACGGCTTCAAATGATTTCCAAATAGAATCTTTTGCAAAATGTTTTTTAACATACTCACCGCATTCTCCTGTGCTCACGCTGGGCGTACCCGTATTCACAATATACATTGGCCCCGATGGAATAGCGCGCGTCTCACATTGTCCATGCTGAACGCGCGCGCAACCGCCCTGTAATGAAATTTGTAAATCTATTCCGCTTGTTTTGCCATGCTGCAAACTTTCTGCTTCAAAACCTAATGCAAAAAATTTCTCGGGACTTAAATTCAATTTACAATAACGTGAAATTGCATATAACACACTTAAAATCATTGCCGCCGACGAACCCATCCCACAACCCACCGGAATATCCGATGACGTTTGAATGTTGAGTCCATCAATAATTTTAGAATTAAAATGATCGACCATATCCATCATCGCAAAAATCGTTAATTCAAAGGGCGCTTGCAATACTTCACGAATGCCAATTTCACCCTGCAAAAATCGTTGATATTGCCCTAATAAACGATTTTTCACTTCGCGCAATGTTTTAATCGTAAAGGAATCATTAAACCGCAATTGCAATAAATTAAATGAAATCATTTTAGAAATCTGCGGTGAAATGGTCGTTTCTGCAAAACGATCAACTGCCATTGCAAGTGCGGGGCCACCATACAACACCGAATGCTCGCCCGATAAAATAATCTTACCGGGCGATACGGCTTTCACTACAAAGGATTCGCCATCAATGACACAGGATTTTTTCAGCTTTTTCTTAACCGATACAATTTCATATTGACGCTGATGATCCTTAATGCCCGACAATCGAAACTCGCCCGCCTCTAAACGACCCGTGTGATATTCGCTGCCATCTTCGGGTAATTGAAAATTGTAAAACGCTTCATACTCATCATACGTTAATTCTTTGCGCGCTTTTAATAACTTTTTGTGGAATGCGCTATCTAACATTTTACGATACCCCGGTTGCACGACGCCACTAAAATATTCCGCCACACAACCTGATCCATAACTATATAAACCAATGCGTTTATTCGTTAAATCATCTTTACAATGATCGAACAAAGAATTTAAACACACATATAATGCCGCTGAATAACTGTTACCAATTTGACGCGCATATTGCAAGGCATCTGCTACCTCAGCCTGACTTTGCTCCTCGCTCACCGTTGAATCGTTTAATTTTCGCCATCGATGATGTCCCTTTTCAACTAGCCGAGGAACCGGACTGTGATAACAACAATAATCGATAGCATCCGCTGACAACCCCGATTCTGTTTGATACTGTTTCCAGGTGTTTTCTAAGGCGCGCAAATAAACCATGGTAGAATACCGCCCTTCAACAATCGCACTCGAGGCATAATTAGGACGGAAAAAATCCATGACATCATCAGTATATAATCCGTAATGCGGTTCGATAGCCAATAATCGCGGATTCGTTGAAATAATCATCGCAATAGCGCCGGCACCTTGTGAAGACTCGGCTGCGGTCTCCAATGCATATTTAGAAATATCTGACGCAATAATTAATACTTTTTTATCCGGATGACAAGACGCCCAAGACGTTGCTAATTGTAATGCGCCCGTCCCTGCATAACATGCTTGTTTTAATTCAAACACGCGACAGCGCTGCGGCAAGCCTAATAATTTATGTACATATACGCCCGCTGATTTAGCTAAATCAAATCCGGATTCCGTCGCAAACAATAACGTATCGATCTCACTCGCCTCCACATGACGCAATACACGCTTTGCTGCGTTCGCACCCAACGTAACAATGTCTTCATCCGGCGGCGACACCGACATTTTTTCTTGACCTAAGCCCACGTAAAATTTATTGACATCGATATCGCGTTTTTCGGCTAATGATTTTAAATCTAAATAATAACGCGACGTGTAAAAACTAATGGCATCAATTCCTACCTTCATTTGCTTTTCCTTTCTAAGACTTCGTGACAACGCATTAATTCGCCCGGATGGATCTGCGCCGCCAACAATGATAACTCACCACATAAAACCGTCGCGGCCGCAATAATGGCTAACCGTTTTGCACTATCTTTTGCATCCAAACAATGCATCATCTCGAGATTATGTTTTACAAATTCTAATTCTTTTCCATTCCCCACCGTACCCACAATAATATTCGGCAACGTGACTGAAAAATATAAATCATCATTTTGTATTTGCGCAAACACAATGGCTTGCGATCCTTCAACAATATTAGCGGCATCTTGTCCCGTTGCCAAGTAAAATGCTAACAGCATATTCGCCACATGCGCGTTAGCACTGCGCACGCTGCCTGCGACAATGGATCCCATTAAATTCTTTTTGATATTAAGCTCGACTATTTTTTCAGGCGTTGTGCGAAGCAATCGTTCACAGATGTCCCGCGAGACAACAATTTCCGCAATCACATTTTTGCCGCGCCCTAAAATACTATTTACCGCCGAGACTTTTTTGTCCGTGCAAAAATTTCCCGAGATCGAAATATATTTTAAATCACTATATTGGCCAAGCAGCCACTGCATCAGATGATCGGCCGCTTTGGTCACCATATTATGACCCGCGGCATCGCCCGTCGAACATTCAAAGCGGATATATAATAGACAGCCCACTATCTGGTAGTGAACATCGAGCAATTGGGCAAATCGACTGGTTTTTTCAACGACCGCAGCCATCTCAGCATGTCGGCCCTGTAAGGCTTCCTTGACCGCTACCGCCCTCACGGCCGCCCGAGCCTCTACTACGATCGATCGCGCCATACGATCATCGACTAAAACGGCGGAAATGCCGCCCGACTCACGGGATACCTTGGCGCCTCGGTTAACCGATGGAAACAACGGGGTTTCAAAGGTTGCAAGCGACACCAAAACCTCGTCGCTGACATAGGCGCTATTGATCTTGATAGGACCCACGCTACGCATGGGGATGGTGGCTGTTTCCATAAAAAGCTCCGCAACATTTAAGAGCCAAGAATAGCAGTTTTGGTCAAAAATAGACAGGATTTCCGCAAGTATAATTCGCCGGTATGACGAAAGCGGCGGGTTGCAATAGTCAAATAATATATTGATTTTTTTGCGCTAAATTTAAGGTTCCCTTAATAAATTTACCCTATAATCTTATTAAAACTAGGAGGTTCACGCGCAATAGGCGTGATAAAACTATGCCAACAGAGCCAATAAGCAAAGATAAAGAAAAGTCAAAAGTCGGCTTTATTTTAGCTAACATCGCACAATCGACTTTATCCTCAATGCCAGCTGCGCTCAGCATGGCAGAGATACTTTATAGCCTCTTTGGCATCGTTAGCCCAATTGCTTTGGGCGTCCCCGGCTTATTTGTTTTCATTGCTAGCACACGCCTTATGTACCTCATTAACCAACCCGATCCGATGTTAGAAGCTCGTCTGACCGGTTTGAGGAAGCAGAAAGAATATATCAAGACCGGATCATACCAACCACGCACACTGGAAGAAATTCAACAAATGTTTCCAGCTCTTGTTGCAGAAAAAAAAGACACCTGGTTTTCACGCGCTCGCCGCAACAATGCGTTCGCTCTTTCCTCTACTTTAGTAGGTCTCTCAACAACCATCGCCATCATTAGTTTAGGCGGAACACCGCTTCCCTTTATCGCTGCTGTCGCCGCAGCTGCGCCCGCGGTCATCTTCATAGCTGCCATCGCTATCACTGTCATCTCTCTCGCTATACAATGGAAATTAGAAAAAACACGCGTTGCGATGGAGGAAGAGGTTGATCGTCTGCGAGCAGAAAAAAAACAAAGAGATCAAAGAGATCAATATCGCAAAGTGGGTAGGCAAGCACTGGCCTTACAAATTGACGAACAGACAGAGGCAGTCGCGCAGCAAACAATCAAAGCTGTTCAAGCAGAAGCAACAGCTTTTCTGGCCGAAAAATCCAAAAAAGATACGGGCGTAAAAAGAATCGCTGGATTCGTATCTCTCATATTAGGCCTCGTAACCGGCGCTTCCATTTATGCAGTGATACATGCATTTGTCTTTCCCGCGCTCCTAATCGCGGTGGCAGTGGCAACACCAATTGGATGGATCGGACTCGGTGCCGCACTCATTACAGCCACTGTTATTACGGGGCTCAGTTATTGGAGCTTCAAACAATCGTTTGAAGAAGATAAAAAATATGCTGCAAAAATAGTGCGCCGCCGTAATGAGCTAAATGAAACAAGGGAGCTAAGGGAGCAGGAGCACAACGTTACAACGCCAGCAACCGAATCGCAAGAAGCAGCATCACCTGATGTTACAACCAATTCATTCTCTTCGTTCATCAAAAACCCAAAAATATTACAACCGAGTCTCATTCTTTTGGCCGGTATCGCTGCGCTTGTCGCAACAGCCGTTGTCGGGATCGGACTCCCTCTCGTACTTGTTTCCGCAGGCGTCGCCGCAATTGTGGCGGCAGGCACTGTATATATAGGCCACTACAGCAAAAAACAACGCGAATTGGCCGAAAAATTGAAATGTGCCAAGGAATTGAAAGAGGCAATAAAACTAATAGAAAAACCGGCTTTCCCATCCGACGACTCCTCAATCCCATCTCCGATAGCAGAAGCAGAACAACACTCTCCAGCTCCAGCTCTATCTTCATCTTCATCTTCATCTCGAGCTCCAACTCCAACTCCGGCTCCAGCTCCAGCTCCAGCTCCAGCTCCAGCTCCAGCTCCAGCTCCAGCTCCAGCTCCAGCTCCATCTCCAGCTCCAGCTCCAGATCCAGCTTCATCTCCATGTTCATCTCGAGCTTCGTCTCCAGCTCCAACTGCTATTGCATTCTTTGCTACACCACCAGGTGGTACAGCAGATGATATAAATGGTGAAACAGATGGTAAAACAGGGGGTGAAACAGAGGGTAACCCAGATGCTGAAACAAATAACGACGAGGCATTGCACCTCGATTAGCTGCTTTGTGCAGGCGTGACCGACGCTCCCGCATAATTCGCCTGATCACCCAGCATCTCTTCAATGCGCATCAGTTGATTATATTTGGATATGCGTTCACTGCGCGATAACGAACCCGTTTTGATTTGTCCAACGCCCGTGGCGACCGCTAAATCAGCAATAAACGTATCTTCGGTCTCACCCGATCGATGCGAAACAATCGCTCGATAACGCGCTTTTTTGGCCATATTAATCGCATCGAGTGTTTCGGTTAAGGTACCAATTTGATTGAGCTTAATTAAAATCGCATTCGCCACACCCCTATTAATGCCACGTTTAAAGATTTTTGTGTTCGTCACAAACAAATCATCCCCGACTAATTGGATTTTTTTGCCCAACGTTTCCGTTAATAATTTCCAACCATCCCAATCCTCTTCCGCCATCCCATCTTCGATTGAAATAATGGGATACTGTTTGACCCAACTTTTATAAAACGCAACTAACTCTTCCGCCGTCAACACTTTATCGGTAGCGCAGAACGTATATTTTTCGTCTTTAAAAAATTCATTCGCGGCGGCATCAATACCTAAATAAATATCTTTACCCGCTTTAAAACCGGCTTTCTCAACTGATTCTAGCAGCACTTCGATCGCTGATTCATTGGACGGCAAATCCGGTGCAAAACCTCCTTCATCACCGACATTCGTTCCCAGCCCTTTATCCTGCAACACCGTTTTCAATACATGAAAAATTTCCGCACCATAACGAACTGCCTCATGAAACGTCGGCGCACCAACTGGCAAAATCATAAATTCTTGAATATCCACATTATTATCGGCATGAGCGCCGCCATTTAAAATATTCATCATCGGCACCGGCATCACAAACGGTCCTTCGCCACCCAAATAACGAAACAGTGGCATTTGTTTTTCATGCGCCGCGGCTTTTGCACAGGCAAGTGATACGGCCAAAATGGCATTCGCCCCTAATTTAGATTTATTGTCTGTACCATCTAATGCCAACATATCATGATCAAGTTGGGATTGGTCTGTCACCTCTTGTCCCGTCAACGCATCATTGATCAGCGTATTAATATGTTTAACCGCCTGCAACACGCCTTTTCCGCCAAAACGCTTTGCATCACCATCACGCAATTCCAGCGCCTCATGCGAACCGGTTGAGGCTCCGGAAGGCACGCTGGCGCGCCCCATAACGCCGGAAGACAAAAACACATCGGCTTCCACCGTTGGATTGCCCCGCGAATCCAAAATTTCCCGTGCTCCAATACATGTGATTTCTGACATATCTGGCTCCTGGTGACAATTCTTCAGTCCCGAAATAAAACTAGCGTCTCCATAAAAATTCACTTATAATGTGAAGATTTCCCCGCGGCTTGCCGCGTGGGACTTTTCGCTTGGGGATTCTCAAGGGGAGCGGGCGA
>MGXQ01000010.1:0-11835 GCA_001801405.1 Gammaproteobacteria bacterium RIFCSPHIGHO2_02_FULL_42_13
ATTCAAGCCGCCGCTGTTGTGATCGACGAAGCACCTGCACCTGCGCCTGCACCTGCACCTGCACCTGCACCTGCACCTGCGCCTGCACCTGCACCTGCACCTGCACCTGCGCCTGCACCCGCGCAACCAGAACGAGTCGTTGCTGAACACCCGTCTGCAGAAGCAACAGAGACGAGTGGAGCGGGAGCAGCTCCTGCTCATCCACCTGGCACAAGTCGAGTAACAAAATTCTTTACAAGAAAACCGCCCACAACAGCGTTTTTACCACCCCCCTATAGAGATCTATCAAACACAACTTATGAGAGCTTCATCGGTTTTAAAGTCTCGGTCAAAGATCGTCCCGATCTTATTGTCGAGTTACGCTTGCTTGACTTGGATGAATACGAACAAGCCGCAAAAAAAATAGCAAAAGAAGCAGATTCTTCTGACACGAAACAGTCATTTTTAAATATCTTACGAACTCGACAGAAAATGTTAAAAGCAATACATCAACAATCGCAACACCTATCTATACATTACGATCCACGCCAAGCGGCGCCAAGACCATATGTTATTGACAAAGGGCGAACCGTCATTAGAACACAGCGTCCTATATACACGCATCCCGAAACCAATATGCCTTGTTTGACCGACAGAGGTTATGTCATTCTTGTTTGCGCCATATCATATAACACAAGCAGAAACCCTGCCGACATACAACCACTACAAAAACCAGACTGTTCTAACGAATTTGAAATCGCAGACACATGGATTCTTGCTCGCCTCAATAGCATCGGCCAAGAATTACAAACTACTACCAGAAATCGCAAGTCTTTGCTTCAAGAATCTGATGATTTAAATCGATTACGTGATCATTTACACACCCATGAATCATTACATGATGCTTGGCAAGACACACTGGCACGCACGGAGACACGAACTGCCGAAGCAGGTGCCGGTGCGGAAATACTCGAACACCCGATCGCCGAACGGCCTGCTTTGCAACTGGGAATGGCACGTTAAAAATTTCGTAACTACCGCAAAACCCAAAAGCACCAAAATATGGACGTTCCTTGTTTATGCTGAATAGTTACAAAATTTCAGTAATTTTTCAGTACTTCTTACGCTAGTTAAACGATAACCATCTTGTTATCGTTTAACGTATGAAGATTGAATTAAGAAGAAAACGACAACACCAACTTCAGTTAAAAATTCGTAAAGATGAACGACGTCATTCAACTTATCAAACCATTCATTATGAATATCCGCAACTTGTTCATATTTTTTTACAAGATCTCATGACAATGGATGGGTTTACCGAAAATGAAATTGGCTTTGCGGCGGGCGTTCGCCTCGACATTATTCGCCGCATTCTGAACGGGGATCGCCGCAAAGTTTCTAAAACGGTTTTTTTTAATCTATTAGGCCTCTACGCCCGCGTGTTTTGTGACTGGCTTGATTATCCAAATCCGGAGTAATAACACGTCATCCCAGGCGCTCGCATTTTTTATTCTTTGGATCCCCGGCTATTTCGCTACGCGAAATCCCGGGGATGACCGTCTCTCACAATATTTTCAACCAACACTTTTCGAAGCGCCAACCGATCAACCGGTTTTGAAATAAACGCATTCATCCCTGACTCTAAGCATTTTTGTCGATCTTTTGTAAACGCATTGGCCGTCATGGCAATAATTGGCAAGGTTGCAAATCGTTTATCGTGTCGAATAGCTTGCGTCACCGCATGACCATCCATGTCTGGCAAACCCACATCCATAAAAACCGCATCATAATGTTTTGCACGTACCGCACTTAATGCCGCCAATCCATCCGCCGCAATGTCGACTTGGCAGCCCTCTTCTTCTAACATCACTTTCGCAATTCTCTGATTAATGACATTATCTTCAACCAATAATACATGCAAATCAGATAAAATATTTTTTGACGTTTTATGAAATTCACGAGAACGATTATCCAACGCAGAAACCAGCAAATTAACACAAGATACCGGAAACACCGGCTTTACAAACGAAGTATAAAAACCCCTTTTTTGCGCCTCGACTTGCACCTTACTATTTTGACTGCTCGTCAACAAACATAAAATAGGTAACGCTTGATGACATTGCTGCACAATACGTCGTCCCAAGTCTAACGCATCCACCATCCCATCCTGATCATCCACAAACACAATATCATAAGATCGCGCTTCGACCTGCGCAGTCATTATCTGCTGTATCGCATCATTCACCGCCGCCACATCACCATCTGGCTTTCCAATCTGTTCCAATAAGGTTTGGCCGCTCGCATGATCATCGTCCACTAACAATATGCGTATATTGCGATAATGTTCAGGCCAAATAATTTTTTTCATCTCATCATCTTGTCTCGGCAAGGTCAATACCAGCCAAAATGTAGAACCTTTACCCTCCTCGCTTTCTACATAAATTTCACCATGCAAACTTTCAACCATTTGTTTGACAATCGCTAATCCTAAACCCGTTCCACGATCATAGGTGCTATAATAAGGATTAAGCTGATTAAATCGATCGAATACAAACTCTAATTTATCAGGCGGAATGCCGATGCCGGTATCTACGATGGCAATTTTAAATGTCGCAAATTGACTACCTTTTTCGACACAATCAACCAACAGCTTTACATGTCCTTTTTCTGTATATTTAATCGCATTGCCGACCAAATTAAATAACAACTGACGCAGCCGTCTGGCATCTGCCACTACATGCCGCGGAACAGAGTCAGGATAATCGTACTGTAATTTCAACTCCTTTTCACTCGCCAAATGAGAAAGCGCGTGCATCAACTCTTCGACAATCACCTTCAGATCACAAGGACGATTAACAAAATCCAACCTGCCCGCTTCTAATTTCGACAAATCCAAAATATCATTAATCAATGCCAACAATATCGCGCCCGAACGATAAATATCGTTTAAGAATTCTTTTTGATCCACTTGCGGTTTTCGCGCCAACAAAATCTGTGATGCGCCCATAATGCCATTTAATGGCGTACGCAATTCATGACTCATCACGGATAAAAATTCTGATTTTGCCTTGTTCGCTTTTTCCGCGATCTCTTTGCCCTTTATTAATTGATTGATTTTATGAAGCTCAAGATTTTCTTTACCCACCAGCAATAAACCCGTCACTGTTTTATCCGCACCAAACAAAGGCACAATCGTCCACACGACTGCAAATTGATCCTCGCCAATGCGACATTCAATATCTTCAATCACCTTGCCGATCAGTGCTTTTTTTAACATTTCTTCACTGGGAAACTCATAATCACAATCTCGACTAAGCGCAATGAAATTTTCGCCTATCACATTTTGATAGCGCCAACCATAAAGACGCTCAGCAATTGGATTTAAATCTTTAATTAAAAAACCATTCGTCAACGTGACCATCAAATTATCGGTATGCCGCATAAAAGCCTGAAGCGCGAGCATTTCATCATAAGAAACCAAACCCTTCCGTCGCCTTTTTTCAACAACTCGGCCGCAAGCGGCCGAGATTGTTTCCTTAATTGATTTCGCCTGCGCGGGAAACCCGCGCGAACGGCGACCAGAGGGGAGCATTGCATTGCTCCCCTCTGGACTCCCCAGCGCCCTTGTCTCCGCTGCAAACAGCGGAGATTTCTTACTTTTAAACATACTCAACCCCGCACAAGCAGTTATCATTTTGATTTTTCGGATTCCGAATCAGCCCTGCGGGCTGTCCAGCATGATACAAATATAGATATATCATACCTCGCTGGATCATAACCAGCAAATAATTCTGTTGTACAAAAAAGCCACATTCGTATATGATGGCCAGCATGAAAACTCTCGTATCTTCATCCTTACAGCAACCCTGGCAGAGCCTGCTGAAACCCGCACCCAGCTTTGCTATTGCGCGCGCAACCCTGCAACATCAAGATCCAATATTAGTCATCACCCCTGACGTCGTCACAGCGCTTGAACTAGAAGCCAATCTAAAATTCTTTGCACCAAAGATGCCCATTTTATATTTTCCTGACAGCGAAACACTACCCTATGATCGCTTCTCGCCACACGCCGATATTATTTCGAGACGCTTAGAAATTCTCTCGATATTGCCTCATTTAAAGCAAGGTGTCATTATTGTTCCGATCAACACGCTCATGCACCGATTACCCCCTTATGAATTCATTGTACAAAACACATTATCGTTGCATGTTGATCAGACATTAGAAATTGATCCATTTCGACAAGCACTAGAAAAAGCCGGTTACCGCGCCGTCTCTCAAGTTATTTCACATGGGGAATTTACCTTACGCGGCTCGATCATCGATCTTTTTCCAATGGGCAGCAATAACCCTTTTCGCATTGATTTGCTCGACAATGAAATCGATAGCATTCGCACATTTGACACTGACACTCAACGCTCCATTGAAAAAATCGATAAAATTTCATTATTACCCACACATGAAATCCCTATTGATAATCAACGCATCCAATTTTTCAACGAACAATGGACTCGAGAATTTAAACATGACCCTCATCACTGCTCATTATATGAAGACACGATGAACGGTTATTATGCCGCAGGCATTGAATATTACTTGCCCTTATTTTTTGAAAAGACCTCCACCTTATTTGATTACTTGCCAAAAAACACACGGATGATTTATCATCACGATATTCAACATGCCGCCGAAACATTTTCAAATGAATTTCAGGCTCGATTTGAAGCGTTAAAACATGACATTACCCGCCCGATTTTGCCGCCCAACCAACTTTGCATTTCTTATGATGAGATTCAAACCAAACTGCATCACGCCATCGCCTTAACAGAAACAACCCGCACATTGCCCTCACTTGCCATTAATCGTAACAAAAATAATCCGCTGATGGATTTAGAAAATTTTCTACACCCACAGCATTCGCGTGTTTTATTCTGTGCAGAAACAGCCGGCCGCCAAGAAGCATTGATCGAGCTACTTAAAACTATCAACATCGTACCCACGCGCGTAGCCACTTGGCTCGACTTCTTAAATTCAGCCGAACGATACTGCATCACAGTTTCATCATTAAACAGTGGATTTCAGTTATCCGATTTTGCAATCGTCACAGAAAGCGAATTATTTGGCGAACAAGTTCTACAGAAACGTCGCAGAAAAAAATCCAACATAAATCCTGAACAAATCTTTCAAAACCTCGACGAATTAAAAATCGATGACCCCATCGTGCATATCAGTCATGGCGTCGGCCGCTACCGAGGCTTAACAACCATCACAGTGGATCAAAACACCAACGAATATTTAATCATCGAATATGCGGATCAGGATAAATTATTCGTACCGATTTCTTCATTACAACTCATTAGCCGCTACAGCAGCAACAATATTGAAAATGCACCTTTACATAAACTCGGCTCGCATCAGTGGGATAAAGTAAAACGCAAAGCAGCCGAAAAAATTCGTGATGTCGCCGCAGAACTATTGGAGATTTACGCACGCCGAGCAATGCAGACCGGCTATGTATTTTCCATACCACAACCACAGTATTTAACCTTTGAAAAAGCGTTCCCCTTTGAAGAAACACCAGATCAACAAAATGCGATTGAACGAGTGCTAGCAGATATGCAAGCCAACAAACCGATGGATCGATTGATCTGCGGCGATGTCGGTTTTGGCAAAACAGAAGTCGCGATTCGTGCTGCCTTCATCGCAGCACATAACAACAAACAAGTTGCTCTTTTAGTCCCGACGACATTGCTTGCGCAACAACATTATGACACGTTTAAAGACCGCTTTGCAAACTATCCTGTTAACATCGAAATGCTATCACGCTTTCGAAGCAAAAAAGAACAAGAACAAATTCTTAAAAAACTAGCCGCTGGAAAAATTGACATCATCATCGGCACGCATCGACTCATACAAGCTGACATTAAATTTAAATCGCTCGGCTTATTAATCATCGACGAAGAACACCGATTTGGTGTACACCATAAAGAACGACTCAAGTCCATGCGTTCACATGTCGATATTTTAGCGCTCACCGCAACGCCTATTCCACGCACGTTAAATATGGCTTTCGCAGGTATTCGCGATTTGTCACTCATCGCTACGCCACCTAAAAATCGCTTATCGATTAAAACATTTGTCATGGAAAACAAAAAAGAAATCATTCGCGAAGCACTGATTCGAGAGCTCATGCGCGGCGGACAAGTGTATGTACTGCACAACGACATTCAAACTATTCAAGAAGCAGCGCAGCGCATCACACAATTAGTGCCTGAAACAAAAGTAGCCGTTGCGCATGCCCAAATGAACGAACATCGACTCGAACAAATTATGGCGGATTTTTATCATCATCGATTCAATGTTTTAGTTTGCACGACGATCATCGAAAGCGGCATCGACATTCCGTCCGCCAACACTATTATTATTGAACGCGCAGATAAATTAGGCTTAGCACAACTTCATCAATTGCGCGGTCGTGTGGGACGATCACACCACCAAGCCTATGCCTATTTAATTACGCCGCCGAAAAAATCGATCACACACGATGCACAAAAACGATTAGACGCCGTTGAATCACTCGAAGAACTGGGCATTGGATTTACCCTCGCTACGCATGACATGGAAATTCGCGGCACCGGCGAACTCTTAGGAAAAGAACAAAGCGGCCATATGCAAAAAATCGGCTCGTATTTATATATGGAAATGCTCGAACGCACGATTAAACAATTAAAAGCAGGAAAGATCAGTGCTGATCCCTTAGAGGAAGAATTTGAAATCGATTTAAAAATCTGCGCACTCATTCCCGAAGATTATTTGCCTGATCCACATCAACGATTGATTTTATACAAACGCATTGCCAATGCAAAAAATTCTGACGCCCTTGCCGACTTACGCGTCGAAATGATCGATCGTTTTGGCTTGTTGCCCGAACCGATTCAAAATTTATTTGAAGTCACTGAACTAAAATTAAAAGCTGAAAAATTAGGCATCCAAAAAATCAAATTACAACAAAAATATGTTGCCATTGAATTTAATGAAAATCCCAACATCGATACCGGAAAATTAATTCATCTCGTCCAAACCCATCCCAGCCAATATCAATTCGCGGGTTCCACTCGCGTTAAAATAACAAGATCGTTTGAGAACAAAAAAGAGCGAATTAAAATTATTGAGGAGTTTTTAGCTGTCTTGAAATAATGCGGTCATTTCGAACGCCGCCAAAGGCGGCGGAGAAATCTCATGAATTCAGATCTATTGCGCCCAATTTTCTAGCGTTAATTTAGGCACGCGGGAAAATTCTTTCACGTTGTTTGTCACGAGTATTGCCCGAATAGAAAGCGCATGTGCCGCGATCATTAAATCCATTGAACCGATCGGTGTTCCTTTTCTCTCAAGGTAAGCCCGAAGCGCTCCATATTGATAAGCGGCCTTATCGTCAAATGGCAAGATATCAAGCGGCAAGATGAATTTTTCTAGGGCTGATGTGTTTTTTTGTTTGCGCTGGCTTTTTTCCACACCGTAAAATAATTCTGAAAGCGTAATAGAGGAAAAACAAACATCGCCCAATTTAAGAGACTGGAATTTATCGATCACATTTTCAGGTCGTTTTTTTATAAGATAAATACAGATATTAGTATCTAACATATATTTCATTCAAATGCCTCCCTGTTTTGTGGCGGGAGCTGCTTTCGGTGTTCCATAAAATCACTGGAAAATTCCTCTAGGCTATCGAATAGTGATGCCCAGGGATTTTGGATAGGGAGTAAGATGGTTGCATTTCCCGTTTTTTTAATAAAAACTTCGGTGCCTACGAAGCGAAATTCTTTTGGTAATCGCACGGCTTGGCTTTGGCCATTTTGGAACAATTTTGCTGTTTTCACTTTAGACCCTCCGATTAGTATATACTTTTTAGTATATATCAAGATGTCTTTTTTGCAACCTTTTTTCAAATTGTCCAGAAATCTTTGGTGCTGTCACGAAGAGTTGTTGGGCGATGGAGCCCGCAAGCCGACCCAAAGCCGCCGATGCCGTCACGCGTTTGGGCGCAGGTCTACGCCAGCAAAGGTTTTTTGGTGCGGGAGGAGCTGCGGGTGCAGGTGCCGATCCCGGCGCGAGCGCCCCCGCGTATGATGCCAAAACCGCGAAGCCCGATGCGTCGGGGATGCGGTATAATTAGATGATGGAGTGGCTCATATTTGGGTTGGATGTTCATCATCGAAAATAATGCTGGTAAATATTCATTTTTGATGTAAAATAAGAAGTATATTTTACATTCTCGTGATAAAATGAGCAAAAATGATCTGGATTTACAAGTTCATCGGTTATTCAGAGCCCCTGATCAAAGTTATTTTCTGTTGGGTCCCAGAGGGACGGGAAAGTCAACCTTGGTTGCACAACTGTATCCAAAGGGGCTTTATATTGATTTATTGCTAGCACCTATCAGAAGAAACTATTTTACTCGACCTGAATTACTACTCAACACCGTCCGTGCACAACCCTCGGGTCAAACCATTATTATTGATGAAATACAGAAAGTGCCCGAGTTACTGGATTTGGTGCATCTGCTCATTGAAGAACGGCAAGGTTGGCAATTTGTTTTAACGGGTTCCAGTGCGCGAAAACTAAAACAAAGTGGTGTGGATTTGTTGGGTGGCCGTGCCTTAAAGAAGGGGCTGCACCCTTTTATGGCCGCTGAATTGGGTAAGCATTTTGATTTTGAGGGCGCGTTGAAATATGGTTTGTTACCGCTGCGATTTGCCACGACTAATCCATTAGAGACATTGTCATCTTATGTGACTTTATATTTAGAAGAAGAAGTTAAAATGGAAGGGTTGGTTAGACACATTGAGCCGTTCGCAAGGTTTTTAGAAGTCTTAAGTTTTTCGCATGGATCAATCGTTAACTTGAGCAATATTGCGCGAGAATCTGCGGTAAAAAGAAGCACCGCTGAAAGTTGGTTTTCAATCGTGAAAGATTTATTAATCGCTTATCAAGTGCCAATCTTTACACGACGGGCAAAACGACATTTGGTGTCACAGCCTAAGTTCTATTTTTTTGATGTTGGCGTTTATCGCGCACTTCGGCTCACCTCTGTGTTTGATCCCATTTCAGAGATTGATGGCGCGGCATTAGAAGGTTTGGTTGCTCAACATTTACGGGCTTGGATAGATTACACGATCGCAAGTCATAAACTTTATTTTTGGCGGACGAAAACAGGACTGGAAGTTGATTTTGTTATTTTCGGTGAAATGGGTTTATGGGCCATTGAAGTTAAAAATAGTCAACATGTACATCCAAAAGATCTAAAAGGGCTGAATGAATTTCGCTGTGATTATCCCGAAGCAAAAGTATTGCTGTTATATCGCGGCCAAGAAACATTAAAAATGCACGATATTCAATGTATGCCTTGTCAGGAATTTTTATGTACCATTAAACCGAATCAGTCACTTTTTTCTTAACCGTGTGTCTATCTGTGTGCGAAAAATAAATTTTGTTCTGCGCTGAATACCCCTGATAAAAAAAGGGATATAAAAAATAATAAAAAATGTTTTTAGAAAAGCCTGCTGTTGTATTACAATTCATAATATTGAAAAGCCAGCGCAGCCTGTACGGAGCAAAGCGAAATACGGGGAATAATGTAGCCCGCATGGAGCGAAGCGAAATGCGGGGAATAATGTAGTCCGTATGGAGCGAAGCGAAATACGGGGATAATAAAAAGCCCGCGTAGTTGCTATGATCGCTGATAAAAGGATATCCACATGAAAACTAAAAATCGCGGCTGCGAGCGCTTTATGCCTATCGTGCCTGCTGTCATATGTACGAGCAAACACCTGGATGGCAGGATCTTTCCGGAAAGTGGGGAGCGTCGAATAGGCACCAAACGCATAAACATCGCCATGATTGCCTGCTGGGACAATTTTAGGGCAGGGCGTTTCTCTTCGCTTCATACCTCTTCCGAGGCTTCCTGTCCTCGCCCACATCGGTCACGGGACTTCGTCTGGACTGAAGGCGATTTGAGATCCGACGGATATGTTTACGGCGCAGAAGTCAGGGGTTACTATTACCATTACGAATTACGTTATAATCCTGCTCCTGACGTCTTGCGTTGGGTCGAAGAAATGGATCGCGATTATATCCTCCAACTCAAACGTGAAGGTACACTCCTTGAAAAAGAACCTAATGGGGACGCGGAAATCAAAGCTGCCGAAGACACACCCGCCGACAAGGATGGCTGGGGGCATCTGCATCAATTCCACGACGAAATCTTTGCCGCTTTCGCCGCCGCTCGCGAGGAGGAAGTTAAACAATTTGGCAAAGAACTGTCTAAAACTGAAAGAACTCAGAAACGTGAAAGACTCGAAAAAGAAAGACTCGAAAAAGAAAGACTCGAAAAAGAAAGACTCGAAAAAGAAAGACTCGAAAAAGAAAGACAAAGAAAATTTGAGGAAAAAGAATTGGACGAATTACCTTTTTTCAAACGTTACTTCGATCGTGAGGCGATTGCAGCGGCACACCAGCGCGCGCACGAAAAATTCAGCGCAGAAGGAAAAGCAGGATCCTCCCCTGTTGCCCGTACCGATGGTGCAGATGAAAAAGCTGAACAAAAAGAACAAGCCAAAAGACAGGCAGAATTGGAACGAGAACGCCAGGCCGCAGAGGAAAAAGCAGCGCAAGAACGAGCAGCAGAATCGCACCGAATGGAATTGGAACGTCAAGTTCACGCAGTAGATGCATCGAAAAAAGCACAAAAAGAAAGAGAG
This sequence comes from Gammaproteobacteria bacterium RIFCSPHIGHO2_02_FULL_42_13, assembly GCA_001801405.1. Taxonomy (GTDB): domain Bacteria; phylum Pseudomonadota; class Gammaproteobacteria; order UBA12402; family UBA12402; genus O2-02-FULL-42-9. Next base: position 10,740 of record MGXQ01000010.1, read on the forward strand.
CAACAGATTTCGAAACAGCAAGCGGCTGAGCAAAGGATTCAACAACAAATCAAAGAAGCCCTCCCCGAGGTAATGAAAAATCCCGTATCGGCTAGCGATTGGACGGCTTTACATCAAGGACGTCAGGAGGCACAAGAGAAACTCGCTGACTTAGAGGTGAGAATAAAAGCGGGTGAAGGTCGAGCGGACGCATTGTTTCACGGGTTAGAACAGCAACAACAAGATACAGCAAAACTTGTGGAAGAAAGTTTAGCAAAAGAATATGTGCGTGCGCAATACGATTTTATCGAAAAAGATCCGGTGCTTTTTGAGTACTATAGCACGGTGCGCATTCAACTCAATTGTTCGTTTACGGCTGTCCAAGCGCTTCATAGCCAATTGAGGTGTCTAGCAGATGCACGAAAAGAAATGGCTGGTAAAGCAAAAGATCGAGCAAAACAAATGATTAAGCTTAGCGATTTAATTCCAGTGGTGGGTCCGATGCTAAAGCGCCTAGCAGAATGTGTGATTGGTGCGCTGGGAGTTGTGGGCGATGCGATTGATCATAAGTTATTAACGGATGGGATTAATCGTTTTGTGGGTGTTGGCGGGGTCGCTCAAGATGTGAGTGAGATGGGGGTGTTGGCCGAGACGGTTGCCCGATTATTAACATTTGGCAAAACGGATGAACTCAAGAAAGCCTTGGTGCCGAGCAGATGGACGCAAGCCAAAGCCCAAATTGAGGGGTTGAAAGCGTGGCTTGAAGCCGATCCGCATGATACGCCCGCTAAAAGAGCGGCGTCAGCGGATGTCAAAAAGATGTTAACGCATGTGATGCAACGAGGGGTAACGCGCACGCCGTCAAAAGCAGAGCAATTGGTGAATGTGGTGATGCTGTATAGAAATATTCAAATTCCGGGGACTATCGTCAATCCTGCGAAACCGACAGTCAGTATGATCAGTACGAGTGGACGAATAGTAACAACATTAAGTGCGCCCTCAGCAGGCGGCGCCAGTCCTGTTGCGGGACAAGATCCACTTCAAGCCTTGGAAGCACGCTTGAGAGCAGAATTTGCAGCGCAGATAGCAGCAGAAAGAAAAGCGTATGAAGAACAAC
>MGXQ01000010.1:11876-12478 GCA_001801405.1 Gammaproteobacteria bacterium RIFCSPHIGHO2_02_FULL_42_13
CAAGCACTCAAGGGTAAAGCGGATGCAGAACGTGTTGAGCAATTGGAAAAGAAATTCGGTGATGATGCGGGAGCAGGTGGAAGTCAAGTGGAAGTCTCAAAAGGTGTCTACACGCGAGGTGGCCAAGCCGGATCGTCTGAAGTGTTACACGCGAGGACACAGGAGCAATTAGATACGCTGACAGCAAGAGTCGTGCTTCTTCAAACTGAAATCGGCTATCAACCGCCCTCCAATCCACCGGTCGATGAAGCTGCTCGTAGTGAGTTATTTCGCTCTGAAAGCCCACATATTATGTAATAGCCAGCCCGTATGGAGCGAAGCGAAATACGGGGAATAATAAGGTGAATAAATATTCCCGTATTCCGCTTCGCTCCATTGGGCTGCGCTTGCTGAGATCGATTGATTATTCCAACTCATGCGAACAAACTGGTCTCAGCTCAGAGGACGCAAAGCGCTTATCTGATCCTAAATGATTCATCATTTTTTCTGATAAATGCCATTCTAACAATGAATACCTGCTTACCTCTGAGCTGAGGATTAACATATATAGTAACGTAGCCTGGGTGGAATGAGCAAAGCGAGTGAAACCCAGGGCCTTCATC
>MGXQ01000010.1:12503-24585 GCA_001801405.1 Gammaproteobacteria bacterium RIFCSPHIGHO2_02_FULL_42_13
CAAGTGATAATCTAAAAGAATGAAGTACTTGAGACTCAAAAACACCGTATTAAGCGCTGCATTACTGGCTTGTTGCCTATTTTTGGGTGGCTGTCATCATCGCGCTATCAATCGCCACCAAGGCTACATCGAAGGTCGGTTTACGTATGTTTCCTCGCAAGTCACCGGCACGTTAAAAACACTCGCGGTTGAACGTGGCGATGCGATACAAGAAAATGATCTCTTATTTACCCTTGATAAAAATCCGCAATCGGCTGCCGTCAACCAAGCAAAAGCAGCATTACAACAAGCCGAGGCAACTCTCGCCAATTTAGAAAAAGGCAAACGCCCGACTGAAATTGCTGCCATCGAAGCACAACAAAAACAACTCGATGCACAACTGATTTATGCAAAAAAAATGGTTAATCGCTATCACGACTTAAGCAAAAAAAACTTAATCGAAAAAGCAACCTATGACAAGGCGCTTGCCGATTATGACAATTTAAATGCTCAACTCGATGAAGTGAATGAAAATTTAAAAACCGCTCAATTACAAGCGCGTCCCGATGAAATTAATGCTGCAAACGCCAATGCACAAGCCGCACAAGCTGTGTTAAAACAAGCAGAGTGGCAACTCAACCAAAAAACCATTCGCTCGCCCATGACGGGCGAAGTATATGACCTGTATTATCGCGTCGGCGAAAATGTGCCGGCTGATCACCCTGTCGTGTCATTATTAAATGCAACTAATATCTTTGCGATTTTTTATGTCCCTGAAGAACAACTCGCGCAAGTAAAAATCGGACAAAAAATTTCAATTAATTGCGATAGTTGTAAAACGCCGATCACTGGCATAATTTATTTTATTTCCCCCAACGCCGAATACACACCGCCCATCATTTATAGTGAAAGTTCGCGCAGCAAATTGATTTATCGCGTCGAAGCAAAATTAGCGACGAATGATGCTGAATTATTACACCCTGGCCAACCCATCGAGGTCACCTATGGCTCTGGCCATTAATGTTAAAGGATTAACAAAATCGTTTGACCACAAAGAAGTCGTCTCCCATATCGATTTAGACGTTAAATCCGGTGAAATTTTTGGATTTTTAGGTCCCAATGGTAGCGGAAAAACCACGACAATTCGTATGCTCTGTGGATTATTAAAACCCGACGCCGGCGATGGTCATTGTCTCGGCTATAATATTTTAACCGAATCGCTGTTGATTAAAATGCAAGTGGGTTACATGACTCAACGCTTTAGCTTATATGATGAACTCTCCATCAAAGAAAATCTCGATTTTATCGCCCGCATTTACAAAGTGCCCAACCGAAAAAAAGTGGTTGCAGAATGCGTCGAAAACTTAGGCTTTAGCAAACAACGTCAAAAACAATTAGCGGGCACGTTATCGGGCGGATGGAAACAACGCTTAGCACTTGCTGCTGCCATGCTGCATCAACCCAAATTATTATTATTGGATGAGCCGACGGCCGGCGTCGATCCGCAAGCACGTCGCGAATTTTGGAATACGATTCATGACTTGTCCGCCCAAGGCATTACCACGCTCGTCAGCACACATTATATGGATGAAGCCGAACGCTGTCATCGTGTCGCCTACATGGCGTACGGTCATTTGCTGGCGACTGGCACGATTGATTCTGTCATTGAAAACGCCGGATTATACATGTGGACGGTAAGCGGAGACAACCTGCAACAACTCGCCGCACAGTTGCGCGAACAGACGGGCATCGAACAAGTCACGCCCTTTGGTCGTCAGCTACATATCATTGGCCATGATCCTAAAGAACTGGCGGCAGCGATCGCACCCTTTAAAAACAATAATCACGAATGGCAAATCGCCAACCCCACATTAGAAGATGTATTTATTAGTTACGTCGCAAAAGCAAAGGATAATTTTGCATGATTTTTCAGTTTTCCATCAAGCGAATGTATGCCGTCATTGCAAAAGAATTTTTGCAAATGCGTCGCGATACGACGACGTTTGCCATGATCATCGCCATTCCCATTCTGCAGCTTATTTTATTTGGTTATGCGATTAACAGCAATCCCAAGCATTTACCGACCGCATTAGTATCCGGTGATACAAGCGCCATCACGCGCACATTTGTACAAGGCATGGAAAACACCGGTTATTTTAAATTTTTAAAACAACCCGTCAATGAAAAAGACGCACAGCGATTATTAAGCATCGACAAGGCTCTGTTTATCGTAAACATTCCGCCGAACTTTACACAAGATTTAATTCATCATGCAAATCCCAGTATTTTAGTCACCGGTGATGCGACCGAAAGCATGGCGATGGGTAATGCGCTCGCGGCGTTAAATGCATTAACGTATCAAGTCTTTAATCGCGATTTCAATGGTTCGCTGTCGTATTTACAATCACGCCCGCCCCCCTTTAATCTCGTCGTGCATGCAAAATATAACCCCGAGCTTGCCACACAATATAACATTGTGCCCGCGCTAATGGGGGTCGTCTTGACGATGACGATGATTATTATCACCGCAATTGCCATCACCAAAGAGTATGAAAAAGGCACGATGGAAAATTTATTGGCCACCCCGGTACGCCCGCTCGAAGTCATGCTCGGCAAAGTGATTCCGTATATTATTGTGGGCTATATTCAAGCGTCGCTCATTATTTTAGCAGCGTATTATTTGTTTGGCGTGCCCATTGCTGGCAGTTTATTATTACTCGCCGTTGTCCTATTACCCTTCATCATCGCGAATCTATCGATCGGCGTAACCTTTTCGACCTTTGCCACTAATCAGCTCCAAGCCACTCAAATGAGCTTCTTTTTCTTTTTGCCCTCTCTCTTGCTCTCTGGATTTATGTTCCCCTTCTATGGAATGCCCGGCTGGGCCCAAGATATTGGATCCTTGCTCCCATTGACATATTGTCTTAGAATCACGCGTGGAATCCTATTGAAGGGCATTAACTTTACGGATGTTTGGCCTAATTTATGGCCTATCATTGTGTTTATGGTTGTGGCATTATTGATTGGTTTAAAACGTTATCGACAAACATTGGATTAATATCTGCGTCATTCTGAAATCCAGGAGAATTACGATATGAAAAAAATTATTTTGCTCTTCATCCTCTTACTCTGCACCAACATCAACTTCGCAGATGCCGCGCCACAAAAGTTATATCAAATCGACTTAGTTGTATTTTCACATATCTCCAACAATGCCTTGCAATCGGAAAACTGGTCTAATGTTTTAAAAATACCCGATTTACGTCGTTCGATCGAATTAATTGCACCTACCGCAGGCACGACCACAGTTACGCCCTATCAATTGCTCTCCGCCGATCAAACCGGCTTGCAGGACGAAGTCACAAAACTCATCGAAAACTCTGATTATACTGTGTTATTACATATCAGCTGGCAACAACCCATCGATCAAATCCGACAATCCAAATGGATTCATATTTACGGCGGCCAAGGTTACGATGCAAATGGCCAAATCATTTCAACAGCAGAAAATAATCCCAGTATAAAATATTGGCAATTGAATGGGAAAATTCGGATCAGCACAAACATTTATTATAACATCAACAACGAGCTTTATTTAACGATGCCAGAGTCAATTTTAGGAAACAGCGAAACTGCCAATGCGATTGGCGACTTTCAACCGATTCCATTGATTTCCTTTAGCTTAAATGAAAATCGTCGCACCAAATTAAATGAGTTGAATTATCTGGATCACCCCTTGTTCGGAGCGTTAATTAAAATTACGGCGGTGAAAAATGCGACTCCGACAAATACTACTACTTAGCTTAATCAGCGTATTGCTAACGGCCTGCTCTTCTACTAAACCGTATGAAAATTATTCAGGCAATAATGCGATCTTTCAGGGCGTTGCAGATCAACAACCCACGCTTTATCTCATGCAGAACAAATCAAAGCAGACCATTTTTTTAGACATTCCAATACATACTGGCGCGAGTGCCGGCTTTGGATCAACTCTAAAACCAAACCACTGGTCGGCTCTGATGGTGGGCTATAAAAATATTATTTTTAGCTGTACCCCCTGGCCAAATCCAACGGCAAAAACGATTCCATGCAATCAAGTCCTTCACATACTCCGCACTATTCCCAACGCTGATGGTGCCCCGAAAGGCGCTTACTGGGCTGCAGAAAATAGACAATATGATCAATTAATTACAGCAATAAATAAACGTAAAATATATCTATATCAGAGGTAAGCAGGTATTCATTATACTATCCTCAGCTCAGAGGGTAAGTGCGAACCGACATGCCATTGGCATGTCGCAGTCGCGCGAAAGAACCGTCATCCCGGAAAATGCGAAGCATTTATCCGGGATCCAGGGAACGCTTTAGTTCTGCACGTTGATTCCCCTCTGGATTCCGGATATCGCGACGCAATGGCGTCGCGATATCCGGAATGACGATGCTTCTTGGGAACGATTCCGGCATGACGAGACTGCTGGCGCAACAATTCCTGACGTAACTTCTTGGATCCTCCCCGCTGAGACCGACTTGTTCGCATTAGCAAAACAGCGAAGCACCCAGAGCGTTGTCCCGCGGCATGACAATGGTAAAAATCTTAACTTTTTTGTGGTTATTTTTCGAGATATTTGTTATACTGTATACAATAAATTAAAAAAAAAGAGGTCAATATGCCTGTTAAAACACCGCTTTCAGAACTAACGCGCTTACGCCCAGAAAGAGGATGGCCAACTAAATATGGACATCGGCCTCTAGAAAGAAAACCGTTAGTACTTGGCTCACTCTCGCCACTTCGGAGTGTTTTGGATAGAGTACAGCACACGCCGCCACCGGCCACTACAACCGGCACCCCTATGCAAGCATTACCAAAACCCGGAAAATAAAAATTTTACTGTTGTATGCTATACTGCATCGCATGAATAAAACACTCGCACTCACTCATCATCTCTCGCGGTTTGTCACCGACCATAAACTGCGTTTAGTCGAGAATGTTTTACAGCAGCGCACACGACATCTCACCATCATGCTCGAAGATATTTTTCAATCGCATAATGCCAGCGCTGTGATACGTTCATGCGAATGTTTTGGCATTCAAGATTTACATATCGTCGAACAAAATAATCGCTTTCATGCCAATACCGACATCGCACTCGGCGCTTCTAAATGGCTCGACATACAAAAACATGAAACAACCTCCAAAGGCATTCAACGGTTAAAACAACAAGGTTATCGCATTGTCGCCGCAACTTTACATGATGCCAGCATGCCCATTCAAGAATTAGAGATCGATCAAAAAACCGCGGTATGTTTTGGTACCGAATTATCCGGCTTAAGCGAAGAAGCGCACCAACAGGCAGATTGTTTTGTTAAAATCCCGATGTACGGTTTTACACAAAGCTTTAACATTTCAGTCAGCGTTGCGCTCATGTTATTTTCACTCACCGAAAAACTCCGCGCATCCAAAATAAACTGGCATTTAACCGATGCTGAAAAAGAAGTTATTAAATTAAATTGGCTCACGAAAATCGTCCCGCACGGCGCTCTTTTAAAAACAGAATTTTTCAACACCTATGACAAAAATTAATCCCACCATTGGCTTTATCAGTCTCGGTTGCGCTAAAGCGCTTGTCGATTCTGAACTCATTTTGACGCAATTGCATGCAGAAGGATACGATACCACGTCGTCTTATGAAAACGCGAATCTCATCATCATCAACACCTGCGCCTTTATCAATGATGCCATTGATGAATCGCTCGAGGCAATCGGCGAGGCACTCCAACAAAATGAAAAGGTCATCGTCACCGGCTGTTTGGGTGCCAAAAAAGAAATTATTTTGGAAAAATTTCCCGATGTCTTAGCGATTACGGGCCCTGCTGACTATCCATCAGTGATGCAAATCGTACATCAGTATTTGCCGAAAAAACACGATGCCAAACTCGATTTAATTTCACCAATAAAACTCACGCCAAAACATTATGCCTATTTAAAAATTGCGGAAGGCTGCCACAACCATTGTACATTTTGCATTATTCCCGATTTACGCGGCACACTTATTAGTCGACCATTGTCAGATGTCTTGACCGAAGCGAAACATCTCGTGCAATCGGGCGTAAAAGAATTATTAATTATCGCGCAAGACACAAGCGCGTATGGCATTGATTTAGATGACATCAACATCAAAAAACTCGTACACGAACTCGGTCAATTAAGCATTTGGATTCGATTACATTATTTATATCCGTATGCAAATCTAGACGACCTGATTCCGTATATGCAAGATCACAAAATTTTGCCTTATATCGATATGCCGCTACAACATGCGAGCCCCAAAATTTTAAAAGCGATGAAACGCCCCGCCAACACCGAAAACATGATTAAACGCATTTCCGCCTGGCGGAAACTCTGCCCTGACTTGACGCTACGCACCACGTTTATGGTCGGTTTTCCTGGCGAAACTGAGGAAGATTTTGAAACATTATTAGATTTTATGGAGGCCGCACAATTCGATCGCGTCGGGTGTTTTAAATATTCAAATGTCGACGGTGCACGTGCGAATAATTTACCTCATCAACTTTCAGAAGAAATAAAAGAAGACCGTTTGCAGCGCCTCATGCGATTACAAGAAACCATCAGCACTAACAAGCTCAAAGAAAAAATCGGTCAATCGATTGCCGTGATGATTGATGAAATCACCGACGATCAAATGGTCGGTCGCAGCCAAGGCGATTCACCGGATGTCGATGGAAATGTTTTTATGAAAAAAATTGCAGGTGCCAAGCCCGGCGATATTATCCAGGTCAACATTATTGGTTCGGATGAGCATGATTTATTTGGGTAAATGACTTTTTTATTCTCTCATTAACCAGTATGATATACTGATGAAATACGGAAAATTTTTAACCAACCCATGGACTCTCGTTAGCGGAATCATTATCGGCAGCCTAATCGGCATATTTTTTAAGCCGGCTGTCCAAATTTTAGCCCCAATCGGCAACAGTTACATTGCCATGCTCACCCTCTCTATTCTTCCCATGATATTTTTAGCTATCATTTTAGGCATCAGCAAGATCTTACAAATTGCTGAATTGCGTGCGTATTTAAAAATTTTAGTTTTCGCGTTTTGCCTGGGCATTTTTATCCCCAGCACCGTCGGCATACTGATTGGCATGAGCAACCACTCTTATCGCCAATTATCTAACCAAACGCAAATGCAATTAGGGCAACTCGTGAAAAATACGGAATATTATCCACCCGAGAAACAAGAAAAAACAAAATCCAGTGCGATAGAAACTATCTTAACCTCTATTACACCAAGCCATGTAGTATCCGTCTTAACGGAAAATCTCTCCGTTAAAACGATTGTTGTCGCTTTACTGATTGGGATAGCGCTTGGCACATGCCATCACTCGCCCGAGTTTGAACAATTATCGATGCTCATGGTATCCGTTCACACCATATTCGGAAAAATTTACAAGTGGCTCATTACTCTCCTGCCAATCGGTATGCTCGCCATTTTTTCTTCCGTTGTAAGTAGTCTCAATTTTTCGTTATTATATGCCCTTCTCTCTCTGATGAGCAGCATCACTAGCGCTTGTATTGTCGTCTTTATTATTCATATCGGCATCATCCGATTTTTTACACAGGAAAGTATAGTCACCATTTTAAAACAACTCAAAAAACCGCTGATCACCACATTTTTAGTCGATAGCACTATCATCTCTATCCCTGCTGCCGTCGAAGCCTGTGGAAATTTAAAGGTTAACCCACAACTATCAAACGCTATATTCCCGATTGGTATTATCATTAATCGACATGGCAATATTATTCTATTGACAATGATTTCACTGTTTATCGCAAAATTTTATTACATTAACATATCTTGGCAAACCATTTTTATAATCTGGTTATTATCAACAATTACTAGCATTGGCTCTATCGGTGCAGGAGCGAGCCTAGGCCCTATCTTAGCCATCACGCTACACACCATTACAGTACCCATTGTTTTAGCTGTACTCATTATAACAATTGTTGACACCCTCTTAAGTCGGCTCTTTTCAACCATTACGATATCCGGTAATTGCGCTCTTATGTCAACGATTGTGGATCGCAAACACAAAGTTTATGCATATGAAAAATAAAAAAAATCCTCACTTAATATTTGTCTTTTTAATCTTTTTGATTTTACCAACTTTATTAAATGCACAAACATCTTCCCTAACACAAGACATAAAATCGCCCGAAATCCAAAAAATATTAAATCGCGGAAAATTGATTGTTGCCCTTCCAGCATTAACCACGCCATTATTTTTTGAGCGCAACGCAAATAACGAGCTCTATGGACTAGAAATTGAAAACGCACGTGCCATCGGCAAAGCATTGGGGGTCCCCGTCGTCTTTAACACCTCCGCAACCACCTTCGATGCAATCCCAAAATTAATTGCAGAAGGAAAAGCAGATATAGCTATTTGTGATTTAACCATCACCTTACCGCGCGCTATGAAAATCTTTTTCACCCAACCGTATGTTGTCACCAATCATGCCTTACTCATCAACCGACTATGGCTCGCACAGCAAGAAGCGCGATACCTCTCATCTAAACAGCAAGAAATAAATGCGGTAGACCTTTTAAAATCGGAACCGCAGACTATCAGTCTCTTACAAGGCAGCTCCTATGTGTACATGGCAACAAATGCTTTTCCGAAAGCCACACTACAAACATTTCCCACCATCGATGCGTTATTTGAAGCGGTGAAACAAAACAAGGTCAATGTCATGTTCGATGATGATTTCAACATCAAATTGTTTTTATTGGAAAATCCCTCGGTCGGATTGAAATATAAATCGATTGTGCTCACCAATTTACCGAACCCTATTGCCATGGGCGTTGCACCTGGTAATCAACACCTACTACATTGGCTTAATCTATATATCGACGCGTCTCAGTTGCATTATGATACAGATAAATTGATAGAATATTATATGTCGCATAAAAATGACAAAAAATAAACGTATATTCAGCACGTAGGTTGGGCCGTGAGGCCCAACAAACTATTCCCGTTGGGCTTCGCTTCGCTCAGCGCCAACCTACATTTTACTTAGCCAAACCTACCGCACTAAATCTGAATACATTATAATAGAATATCTACCCCCAGCACCCCCATCAAATCATTTTTCCCGCCACTCGGCGTATATAAATCTCTGACGTCAACATATGCGCCAATATATTGACTGAATTGATGCTCCAATCCAACGCCAACATTAACGCTCATTTCAACCGACGGATCACTGTTCATGCGAGGTCGAATATTTAGCATTCCTAAACCACCTAACGCATACGGATTCATCCATTTAAACGATGGCAAACTATAAATGCCATCCAGCATTGCCACCCAACCGCTGATATTACGATTATTGCCCCATGCGCTATACTGACTGGAAAGATGCCCCCACAATAATTGTGCGCGCCAATCATTTGATAAACGATACGACGCAGAAATAGCAGGAATCCATTCATTATCTAAATGCCGCTTGCCGGCATAATTCATATCAGCAACAGAAGGTGAAAATTGCCATGTCGCCACCTTTGGCTGCGTATTGGGTGTCTCTCCCTTTGCAAAAACGGAGCCGCTTATCACCATAGCTAACAACAATAAACAAAACTTTTTCATGTAAATCTCCATGCTAATTGATATATGCATCAAGCACGATCCGCCTGAATCGCCGTTACCGCAATTGTAAACACAATATCTTTGACAGAACAACCTCGCGACAAATCATTCACCGGTTTATTAAGACCTTGCAACATCGGGCCGATGCATAAAATACGTGCCGTTCGCTGTACGGCTTTATATACCGTATTCCCCGTATCCAAATTGGGAAATACAAAAACAGTCGCATGCCCTGCTACCGGACTATTAGGCATCTTGATAGCAGCAACCTGCGGGTCAATTGCCGCATCATATTGCAACGGCCCATCGATTAACAAATCCGGCCGTCTTTTTTTCGCTAATGCCGTCGCCTCTTTCACCTTATCAACATCCAACCCAACACCCGAATCACCTGAACTATAACTGATCATCGCCACTTTCGGGATAATACCAAATTCCGCCGCCGTATCCGCGCTATGAATCGCAATATCCGCTAATGTTTCAGCGCCAGGATTCATATTGACCGCACAATCACCAAAAACGAGCACGCGCGTCGGCAAACACATAAAAAATATAGAAGAAACCAGTTTCGCATCAGGCGCTGTCTTAATCAATTTAAATGCGGGAAGAATGGTGTTAAGGGTTGAATGTGAAGCACCTGAAACCACGCCATCCACCTCCCCCTGTTGCAACATCATCGTTGCCAACGTCATGGGATCCTGTAATTGTGCTCGCGCTTGCTGTGCCGTTAATCCTTTCTCTTTACGTAAAGCAACCATCGGCTTTATATATTGTTCAATTCGCGCCGAAGTCGGCTCAATAATTTCTATCTGATCGCTCAGTGTCATACCATGCGCTTTCGCCATTTCATGTATATCTGCCGATTTTCCCATTAAAACGCACCTTGCTAAGCCCTGCTCTGTACAGCTCATCGCTGCTTGCAATATTCGTAGATCATCGCTTTCCGGCAATATGATACGGCGATTGGCTTTTTTTGCCTGTTCCATCAAATGATAAATAAACAGCGATGGCGTCACACGCCGAGGATATATTTCCTCTAACCAGTTTTTTATCCACGCTTCATCGATATGACTCGCAATCGCTAATTTTAAATCCCCATAAGAGCGCAGTAAAATATTCGCGCGCTCATCAAATTGCGATGAATCCGTCGCCAGCGCCACATGCGCATCAAATGCTCGCGCAATTTTGCCATTCAAACGACTCACATACGGTCGATCCACATAAAGAGACAACCCTTGAATAAGCACAACATCGACAGATGTTGCTATTTCTTGGTATGTTTCTTCGATGCGCTGTAAAGCCTCATGCCATCGACCACGGCTTAATTCATGTTCAAACACTTCGGTCTTAAAAGATATCTTAACATCGCGGTCATCATGATCAGAAATTGGTTTGAAAATTACCACTTTCAAACCTTGCGCACGAATAAGATTCGCTAACCGACATGATTCATGATGTAAATCAACATGACCATTGGATGGAACAATCATCAATCGATGAACCACACCTATCTCCTTATCAATGCAAAAGCATCTTGCGCAATTAAAAATTCCTCGTTCGTATGTATCACCATCGCAACTGTACTATTCTTTTGGGTAATAATAGCATGATTATTTTTGCCATGCAGCGCATTACTTTTTTGGTCGATCTTAAACCCTAGAATATTTAACCATTTCAATACTTCCGCGCGAATGCCAACATCATTTTCACCAATACCGCCTGTAAAAATCAATGCATCAATTCGACCTAAAGGTACTGCAAGTGCGGCCACGTATTTCGCTAACCGATAACTAAACATCGCTCGCGCTAACTGCGCACGCATATCCCCTGCATCTGCTAATTTCTGTAGATCACACATATCCGATGTCTTACCGGAAATACCCAAAAGACCGCTGTCATGATTTAAAATCCTTGTCACTTCCTTCACATCACATTTTAATTGTTCGGCCATATAGGCATGGAATCCTGGGTCAATATCGCCCGAACGCGTCCCCATCATCAATCCCTCTAAGGGGGTTAATCCCATCGTTGTATCAACACTTTTGCCATTTTTCACCGCTGCCGCACTACAACCATTTCCCAGGTGCGCGCTCACGAAAGCGCATTCATTTAGTGACCGATTTAATAATTTCGCTGCCTCTTGTGTCACAAAACGATGGCTCGTTCCATGAAAACCATATCGCCGCACATCATATTCTTTATAAAGACGATCGGGCACAGCATACAAATAAGCGTAATCTGGCATCGTCTGATGAAACGCCGTATCAAATACAGCAACTTGTGGTAAATGGGGAAATATTCGTGAGATTGCCTCAATGCCAGCAATATTGGGGGGATTATGCAAGGGCGCCAAATGTTGATAGGCTCGTATAGCATCTAGCACAGCCGAATCGATGATAACCGAAGAGGTAAATCGCTCCCCACCATGTACAACGCG
>MGXQ01000011.1 GCA_001801405.1 Gammaproteobacteria bacterium RIFCSPHIGHO2_02_FULL_42_13
ACAAGCATTTCAAAAAAATCGCTGACTTACACCTGCGCGATCTCTTTAAAGAAAATCCTGATCGCTTTCAACATTTCTCATTAGAAGTAGCCGACTTGTTTTTAGATTATTCTAAAAACCGCATGACAACCGACACACTGCACCAATTAATTCGATTAGCTGAAGCTACAAAAGTCGAAGATAAAATTCAGGCGATGTTTGCCGGCAAGCCGATCAACACGACAGAAGACCGCCCCGTTTTGCATATCGCCTTACGCAATCGCTCCAATCACCCCATCATGGTCAACGGCATTGACATCATGCCAACCGTCAATGCAACGCTTGATAAGATTCGCGCCTTTACTAAAAAGGTACGGGACGGCAACTGGCGCGGATTTACTGACAAACCCATCACCGATATTGTCAACATTGGCATTGGCGGCTCAGACTTAGGTCCTAAGATGGTCTGTCATGCGCTATCTACTTATGGTTCTGGCAAGTTACAAATACATTTTATTTCAAACATCGATGGCACTGCGGTTGTTGAAACGTTGAAATATTTAAATCCCGAAACCACTTTATTTATCGTCGCTTCAAAAACATTTACGACGATCGAAACATTGACCAACGCCGAAACGGCAAAAGCCTGGTTGCTCAACAAACTACAAGATCAAAAAGCAATTGAAAAACATTTTGTCGCGCTTTCAACCAACACCGAAAAAGTAAAAGCATTTGGCATCAACCCAGACAATATGTTTGAATTTTGGGATTGGGTCGGCGGACGTTATTCCGTTTGGTCTTCGATTGGATTGTCGGTTGCACTGCTCATTGGCATGGATCAATTCGAAGAATTTTTGAGCGGCGCTTATGAAATGGACGAACATTTTCGTACCGCACCCTATACTGAAAATATGCCTGTTATTCTAGCGTTAATCGGCGTCTGGTATCGCAATTTCTTTCAGTGGTCAACGCATACCGTGTTGCCTTACGATCAATATTTGAAATTTTTACCCGCCTATTTGCAACAACTCGACATGGAAAGCAATGGGAAATCAGTGCAACTCAATGGCACGCCTGTCACAGAAAACACCGGCCCATTATTATGGGGCGGAATCGGAACCGATGGGCAACATGCGTTTCACCAATTGTTGCATCAAGGCACAACCATTACACCGGTTGACTTTATCATTCCAAGAAAAAGTTTAAATCCAGTGGGCAAACATCATGATTTATTATTCGCCAATTGCTTAGCGCAATCCCAAGCTTTTATGCAAGGCAAAACAGAAGCAGAAATCTACGACGAGTTAATTCAAGCGGGACTCAATAAAGATCGGGCGAAAAAACTCGCCCCCCATAAAGTCATGCCCGGCAACCGCCCGTCAAATACTTTAATGATCGACAAACTCACACCAAAAACATTAGGCGCATTGATTGCATTATACGAGCATAAAGTCTTTGTCCAAGGAGCAATTTGGAATATCAACTCCTTCGACCAATGGGGCGTCGAACTCGGCAAACAACTCGCCAACAAAATCACCCCTGATTTAACGACATCGAATAAATTGGAATATGATGCATCGACGAACGGGTTGATTGAGCGATATCGACGATAACATAAATTAAGTTTTAATGTCCATTTTATTTCGTCGTCAACTTAATCAACAATAACTCTGGCAATTTTTTCTTTTTATAAAGATTTCCGGTTATCGCTCGATATTTCGTTACAAAAACCCGATCAGGATAAACAACGAGAAAATAATCAAATGACTTTAATTCCTGCGTCAATTCCTGCGGACTCATATAACGATAAAATAAATCAAACATCTCCGGCGTCGGCTCCGATACCAATGTATATCCACCACCTAACTTTCGCGGAAACAAATCGTATAAAATCATATTAAACGCAAAACGTGTATTGACCGCCGTCAAACTATTATCGACACTTTGCCAAACCAGTAGTACACGCGCATTGGCCGGAGTATAGTGATCAATGATCTGCGTCAGTTGAAAAACATCTTGGCGCAATATTGTTTTCCCACTAAACGAATGCGTTAAAAATAAAAAACTCATGCTAGGCGAGACCCATACCAATAACAACGTAAAAAGAATCACCAGTCCTACGCGAATGCGCGAAAATAGTTTCATCGTTGATGAAGACAGCAGAAATGCGTATACAATAAGCGCCCACGCCAAAAAATAACGCCCTGTATAACGCCAAAAAGATGCCAGATAACTGCGTTCCAACAAAGAAAAATTATGTAAATATAAAAATAACAATCCCCATAAATATATAACTAACCCGACAAACAAGCCGCCATTAATCAAAATAATACGACGCTGATCAACTCTATTCTTTTGAAAAACATAAACGATAAAAGACAACAACAACAAAAAGACCAACCAATCAGAGATTGTTATCGCAATAGGTTCTTGGATGAATCCGCTAATCGCCGAACGACCAACGCGTTGATGCGCGATCGCTTTTAAAAATTTTACTTCAATCGCGTGATTGCTCACCATCATCATGGGCAAATGCCATTGCCTCATTGATTTTTCCATCGCCCGCTTTGGCGCACGATCCTCCATGGACGCCGAAATATTTGTTTGCGCAGACCGATGAAACAACACGTGATGATAGAAGGAAACCGGGCTGACCATAAACGGCAAAGCAACATAGGCCAATACGATCAATAAAAATTTTCTCTCCCGCTTCAATGCAAATAACCCGCGCACCTGCCAAATACGATCAGCCATAATCACTAGAATAAAAATACCTGCAAATAACATTCCAAATGCTTTAAATAACGCCGCGCAAAAAACAACGGGCAATAACTGAATGAAAGTTAAATTATCACCGTCCGATAAATAATAATGCGCAAACAATATGCCTGCAAAAGCCCCCACCACCAAATCCGGATTTAAATTTAAAAATGCGCCCTGCCCACCTGTAATATGATTAACAGACCAATGACCAAACGCAAATAAAGCAAAATAACAAAATATCACCGTCACCAGACCCATCGCCCAATCACGCCAATATAACCGTTGAAATAAAACAAGCAGTGAACTTATCAATAACATATCATGCGCAAAATACCCCACTCCTTCAGAAAAGCCTAACACCTGATAGAAAAAATAATAAAACGTGGCCATACCTAATGTATGTTGTGATAAGGTCAGATTGGTTATCCACTTCGCTTGAATCAGATTATTCTTTAAAAACAGTGCTTTTGCCAACACACCCCAGCATGCAAACTCATCCCACTCGCTTAATGTTGCGTAACGCACTTTAAACCACAACAGAATCGTCAATACGATAAAAATGATAATGCCTAACGTTAGATATTTTGAAAATATCTGACGCGGCTCAGAATAAAAAATAAAAAACGACCAAACGAAAAAAACTAAGCCTAAATAATATAATCCCAAAGAAATTATCTTTAAAAATGGCGTATACCCCGCCGCATAAAGCACAACCGTTATCATGGAAACCACGAACACCGGCGTCACCTCGACCTTCCAACGCCAATAGCGTGTAATAACAAAAGAATAGCCGAGCATGGATAATATAATTAAAAAAAACATATAGCCTTCAGCGCCAACATCACCAAACGGTCAATACCCAATGCAACGCCAGCACAATTTGGCAACCCCTTTTCTAAAGCGGCCAGAAAATCTTCATCCATCACGACGTCAGGATGTCCCAATGCTTTTCGTTGTATTTTATCTTGCTCAAAACGCCGTCGCTGTTCGACCGCATCTGTTAACTCATGAAATCCATTGGCCAGCTCAATATCCCCCATATAAACTTCAAATCGCTCACCCACCGGCGGGTTATCGTTTCTAATTTTCGATAACATCGCCTGTGACGCGGGATAATCATAAATAAACGTAGGCCGATGTTTATCAAATTTTGGTTCAATGCAATACGTCATTAATAATTGCAATAAAAAATCACGATCATTATAATTCATACCAGAAATATCAGGCAGTTTTTCTCGGACAAGGTGATGTTGCAAGTCAGCAACAGAAACCATATGCGGATTAAAATTTAAATATCTTTGAAATATATCGGCATAAGTATAACGCAACGCCACATCGCATTTTAAAATGACTTGCAGCAACTCATCCATTTCATCCATTAATTCATGATAATTAAAGCCAACGCGATACCACTCCAATATCGTAAATTCAGGATTATGCAAATGGCCTTTTTCACCATCACGAAACGCTTTACAAACTTGATAAATATCACCGCTACCCGCGGCTAATAATTGCTTCATCGCAAATTCGGGAGAGGTTTGCAAATACATCGTCTTATGCAACAAGGGTAATTGTGCGGCAATAGAATGCAAATGCGGATCGGTGACCGTTGCACGCGATAATAGTGGCGTTGAAACTTCTAGCACGTGTTTTTTATCAAAAAAATGCCGAATCTTGGCAATAATCTCTGCGCGCGCGTTTAACTGATCTCTCATAAACACTTATTCTTTCGCACGCGACACATATTCGCCATTGCGCGTATCAATTTTCAGCAACTCATCCGTTTGAATAAATAATGGCACACGCACAACCGCGCCCGTTTCTAATGTTGCCGGTTTGCCCCCACCGCCCGATGTATCACCGCGCAAACCAGGATCGGTTTCTACCACTTTTAATGTCACAAAATTAGGCGGCGTCACAAATAAAATAACGCCGTTCCATAACGTCAACGCGCAAACATCTTGCTCCTTTAACCATTGTTTCGTATCCGCCACCGCAGTTGCATTTGCGCTATATTGTTCATAGGTATCATTATTCATAAAATACCACTGCGAGCCATCATTATATAAATACTGCGCGTTCAGTTCAGCCACATCTGCCGCTTCAACCGACTCTCCTGATTTAAATGTGCGCTCAACGACGCGCCCCGTTTTTAAATTTCGAACTCGCGTGCGATTAAATGCCTGACCTTTGCCAGGCTTTACAAATTCATTGCTCACTATGTTGTAAGGATCGCCATCTAACATGATTTTCAATCCGGGCTTAAAATCGCTTGTGCTATAATTTGACATATTTACCTCATTTTTTATTACATCCAGCTCTGAGCTGCTACAAAGCAGGCTGCGACTGGGTTTCCCCAGCTCAGAGCTGCTTCACTAAAGCTGCTCGAGAGACAAAACCTCTGCGGGCTGACATAAAATTTGACCGCGTTCATCAACGAACAAATCTAATTGACTCACAATGTCTTTTTTAGATTTGATGGACAAAAGAATCTGTGACACAACCGGTTCCACTTGTTGTTCGAAAAATCGTTTTACATCGATCGCCGTCTTCGATGCTTGCGGTAATAAATCTAACAAATCCAATGGAAAATGATTGGCATATTTTAACTGAACACCTTCTTTCTCTGCTAAATGTTTTTTTAAACGAATGATCTGAGCATCTAAGAATTGCGCCAAATCTTGCCCTGTCACCTCAGAAAATGGAATAACCGTCATCTGTTGCAAAAAACGATCATCAAACTTTTGGTGCAACCAAGGATCAATGCGCTGCATGAGTTGTTCCATTGTTTGAAAACCGCGTCGCATGGATGTTTTTTCACCCGGCAAATCATTATATAAAAATTGCAATAAGCCCGATTCTGATTCTTCTGGTTCCGTCATTTTTTGTGGAACAACTGCATCTAAATTATCAATATCAACCGTCATAATAAAAATATGATTGGATAAATCATAATCTTTTGTTTTTCCCACTTCCATCAACTGCTGCAACACACGCAAAAACCGAATATGCGCATATTCCAGATGCTCAAACAAACAAATCGAATAAGGATGAGCATTCAGCTGCTGAACCAGGGCACTTTCGGCATTTAATGCGCCGAGCGGCCCCAATAACGACACCACCTCTTGCTCATAGCGATAATCATGCATATTAAAACGAATTAATTGTGTGTCGCTGCCATATAACACTTCTGTTAGCACTTTAACGATCGTGCTCTTTCCCACACGCGACGACCCCGCAAACAATAACTTGGCTTTCGGCGCAATATCATGATCACATGCGTGCAAATTAATGGATTGAAGGTTTTTTTCAACGGCATTTAACGCGACGCGCTGCCCACAAATGCGATGAGATAAGGCCGTCATACAATATTCAATAATTTGTGTCTCACTCTTCAACAAATAATCTTTTTCCACATTCTGCCAATCACTTAAAACACCCGCGACATCCTCTTTCGTTAAAATATCTGACGTCTGGTGCGCGCATATCGCTGCCGCACTGGCATCTAATAAATCTAATGCGGAAGCCGGCAATGATTTATCTAACAAATAGCGCTGCGACCAACGTACAACATCGGAAATAATTTCATTTGCAATTTTAATTTGATAGGTCGATTCTATTTTTGCAATATGTGCCGCGACCATTAATAATGCCTGATCGAAAGTAGGGGCATCAACGCGCAGTGCCGCACATTGCGCGGACAAATACGCATCTGTTTTTAAAAATTTATTATAAAAAGATTTATCCGCCACCAAAATAACACGCAATTCATAACTTGCTACTGTACGTTTAATCCAATCCAATACTTGATGACAGGTTTCTTCATTCGCATGGGATAAAGATGAAAGGCCATCCAGCACCAATATGGTGTGATTCAATTCATCATAAGCCGTTTCGATAAAATGATTGAGCGAATCCAGTAAAGAAGTTGAACAGGCAAAATGTAGGTCAAAATTAATGCGTCGAATAACTCGCCCGCGCAAACGTTCTGGTAACGGCGCCTCAAGCAAATGCTGCGCCAATCCGCGTACGATGGTGCTACAACCGACGCCTGTCTGGCCGATTAAAATAGGGTGACAGTGCCTCGTGCGACAAAGCACTTCGGTGATTTGACAGATTTCTGACTTCCGCTCTATGACGGGCTCTAACGCCTGTTCTTTTGCAAATTCGGATAAATTTTCAATAAATTCGGCAACCATAAACCCCTCTCTATTTTCTGATGATAATACACTCGCGCTCCTTCATCAATTGATTATTTGCTGAACATCGAAAAAAGATTCGAAAAAGACTTCCCAAGAGCGCATCAAATAAGGTATAAAATTAAGTCGTGTATGAAAAAATGGAAGGAGGACGTCAAATGGATGATGATTTCGGCATGGGCATTTGGGATGATTTTGTCGAGTTTGACCCTGATGATTTAATCGACATCAGTACCACAAAACAACGACAAGTCAAAGCACGATTAGGGACATTGCAGGCACGCAAAGCGGTAGAAGAACTCATGAATAATCGCGACTATAAAGAAAATTATGATGAACTGTTTGAAGATTAGGGTCTGTCATTTCGACGACCGCAGGGAGGAGAAGTCTTTTCAACAACTCGGCCGCAAGCGGCCGAGATTGTTTCCTCAATTGATTTCGCCTGCGCGGGAAACCCGCGCGAACGGCGTCCAGAGGGGAGCATTGCATTGCTCCCCTCTGGACTCCCCAGCGCCCTTGTCTCCGCTGCAAGCAGCGGAGATTTCTTACTTCAAAATCTCGCGCACGATTCATGAGATTTCTCTTCCGCTAAAGCGGGATCGAAATGACATAAATTATAAATAATACCCCATGACAAAACTCCTCTCCATCGCACTCAACAAACATGTTTACACCGCTTTTGATTATCAACTCGATTCAAATGAAACAATTCTGCCCGGCATGCGCGTCACCGTCCCCTTCCGCAACAAAACAAGCGTTGGCATCATTTTAGAAGAAAAACAATCGACAAGCATCGCCTTACATAAGTTAAAAAAAATAATATCCATCGTTGATTCTGAACCCCTATTAACACCTGAATTATTAACGCTTTGTCTTTGGGCGGCGGATTATTACCATTATCCGATTGGCGAAGTATTATTTCATGCGTTACCGATTAAATTGCGACGACAGCCGACAAAAACGCGTAAAAAAAAGGATGCGGCACAAACACAAACAACACTCACAAAAAAAATAAAATTAAATGCAACGCAAGCCAATGCTGTTCAAGCGATTACAACGGCTTTTGATCACTTCCAATGTTTTTTGTTACACGGCGTCACCGGCAGCGGTAAAACAGAAGTTTACTTACAAACCATTGAACAACTATTAAAACAAGATAAACAAGCATTAATATTAGTGCCTGAAATTGCGCTAACGCCACAAATGATTGAGCGATTTAACAGTCGCTTCGAACAACGCATTGCCACAATACATTCTGGCTTAAACCCTACCGAACGATTGGATGCGTGGCAAAAAGCAAAATCGGACGAAGCAAAAATCATTATCGGCACACGCTCCGCTATTTTTACTCCCTTTAAAAAACTGGGGCTTATTATCATTGATGAAGAACATGATTCCTCTTTCAAACAACAAGATGGTTTTCGTTATTCTGCGCGCGATCTCGCGATTACGCGCGCGTATTTTGAAAATATTCCAATTATGCTTGGCTCTGCCACGCCGTCGCTCGAAACGTTAAAAAATGCGAAGGAAAATAAATATGTTACCTTATCTTTACCTGAGCGCGTCGGCAATGCCATCCATCCCAGCTATCATTTAATTGATACGCGCGGACAATATTTAGAAAATGGATTATCGCGCACACTGATCGACAGAATTTCGATGCATTTGCAACAGGGAAATCAAGTATTGATTTTTTTAAATCGTCGTGGATTTTCACCAATCTTGCAATGCCATGCGTGCGGCTTCATCGCCACATGTGAACGCTGTGAAGCGAGCATGACATTTCATCAAACCAAAACAAAAACTTATTTGCAATGTCACCACTGTGAAACAAAATTACAAATCATGCCGCAATGCCCACATTGCAATGCGACCGAATTAACTCCTATTGGAGCGGGCACCGAGCGATTGGAAACTGCATTACAACAGCATTTTCCTGCCATTCCGATTGTACGCATCGACCGCGACAGCACAGAGCGAAAAGAATCATTAAACGACATGCTCGAACAAATTCAACAAGGTCATCGACAAATTTTAGTGGGCACACAAATTTTAGCGAAGGGACATCACTTTCCCAATGTCACCTTAGTCGGTGTTATTAATGCGGACAATGGATTTTTTAGTAATGATTTTCGTGCGACGGAAAAACTGGGACAATTACTGACACAAGTGGCCGGTCGCGCAGGACGTGCAGAAAAACCCGGTGAAGTGTATATTCAAACACATCATCCCGAACATCCGTTATTAAAAACTCTGATCGAAACCAATTATAATGATTTTGCGCAATCACTTTTAATCGAGCGTGTCGAAAGTAATTTACCGCCCTATAGTTATTTTGCGCTCGTACACGCAAAATCATTTGACATGAAAAAACCCGAACTGTTTTTAAAAAAACTCAAGCAGCTCGCCATGCCCTTTGTTTCAGAACAGATAAAAATACAAGGCCCGGTTCTTTCACCAATCACCAAACGACAAGGGTATTATCGCGCACAATTATTATTGCAATCGAATCATCGCAGCGCACTGCATCAAACACTGACGAAATTAATCGAACAGATCAATCAAATGAAATCCGCCAACACCGTGAAATGGGCTTTAGATATAGATCCAGTAGAAATATATTAACGACGACCCAAACCCTCTGGAGAAAAGCCGGCAAATACATCTTCTTCTACCATACCTTCTTCATCTTCATCTTCTTCTGCCCACCCGCATTCTGCCGGTTTAACCGGCTCTGCTACACCTCCTGCTGGACCACCACGCTCAATCGAAGAGCCACCAGAGACGCCTTTCACTCTCGAATCTGCCGCTGCATCCGCCCTTTTGTCAATCTGCACTACAACATCAGCGCCTATCACAGGATCAAATACAATCTCTTTCCCTTCTTCTCGTAATTGTTTTTGCCGTGCAGCATACTTTGCGTAAAGTTCGGTAAAATACGCAGCCCCCGCTCCGGCTTTTACCCCTCGACCAGAAGACACCTTCTCCTCACACACTACCGCCACACGTGGCGGAGCTGCTACTGGCCTACTAGGGAAGAGCATCCATGGAGAGTCACCAGCACCAAAAACTGGAGCGGTTCCGTCCCAAAGCTCTTGCATGTCAACAACATTATGTCGTCGTCGTAACATATACACCCCCATTTAAATAAATCATTATTTGTAACTATTCAGCATAAACAAGGAACGTCCATATTTTGGTGCTTTTGGGTGAAAAATCTCTTCAAAATGCTCATGTACTATCGTGTACACTCCGCTTTTTCATCGATTTTTCACCCAAAAGCACCAAAATCTGAACGTTCTCCGTGTTTTAGGTTTTGCGGTGAATAGTTACCATTATTTTTACCCCACAATCATTATACACTTTTCCGGAACTCGCGTTTTTACATACGACTATCGTTAATTTCTTATAACATTTTAATCCACGCAGCTCTGAGCTGCGGCGAGCGAGTCATGGCGCGTGTCTTGCGCCCCCACTTTTCAGCAGCTCTGAGCTGCCGCCAAATCGGCTCTCGCTCACGCTGCAGCTCAGAGCTGCGAAAAAGGCGGCAGATGAGAGACAGGCTATGACTGGCTCACAGCAGCTCAGAGCTGCACGGATTAAAATTGTGTAAGAAATTGGCTATTCTATAGCTAAAAAAACCTGCTATAATTTGAACCAATGAATACCATACTCACAGAATTCACCGATCTACCACTCTTCTCAAAAATTCGATTGAGCGAAATTCAGCCAAAACTGATCTCTATTTTGCGTCAAAATCGACTGGATCTCAAAAAACTGCTTAAAAAACGCACCGCCCGCACTTGGGACAACTTCATGTTACCACTTGAAGAGCTCGAAGATCGCTTAAGCCAATTTTGGTCGATCATCGAACATTTAAATAGCGTCAACCAAACCCCCTCCTTACGCAAAATCTATAGTCGCTGTCTTTTTAAACTCGTCGCCTATCGTACGGAACTCGCACAAAATACCAAACTCTATCGCGCAATACAATCAATTGTTAAAAGCGCCTCTTATAAACAATTAAGCCCCACAAAAAAACGCATCATCCAAAAGGCCTTGTGTGAGTTCAAATTATCCGGCACCACACTCGATGCAAAAAAGAAACAAATTTTTCGTCAATTAAAAAAACGCCATGCTGAGCTCACCACAAAATTTGAAGAAAATTTGCTTGATGCCACTCGCGCTTGGGTTTTTAAAGCCCATCATCAAAAAGAATTAGCGGGGCTCCCCGAACATATCATCAGCGAAGCCAAGCTCCTCGCCAAAAAACGCAAAACCTCCGGCTGGATATTAACGCTTGATTTTCATATGTATAGCGCTGTCATCATTTATGCCGACAACCGAGAATTGCGTAAAAAAATGTACGAGGCCTATTCAACGCGCGCATCTGACCAAGGTCCCGCCACGCATAAATATGATAACACCAAAATTCTGGAACAAATTCTAGATACGCGCGACAAAATGGCCAAACTCGTTGGCTTTAAACACTATAGCCAATATTCACTCGCTACCAAAATGGCCAAAAATCCCAGCACCGTATTTGACTTTTTATACGGACTTGCCAAACGCATTAAACCACTCGCAAAAAAAGAATTTAAAACATTACAAGATTTTGTGCAAAAGCATTACGGCATCGAAAAGCTCGAGGTCTGGGATATTGCCTATTACAGCGAAAAAATGCAATATCGAAAATATAAAATCCGACAACAGCAATTTCGTAATTATTTCCCTGTCGACAAAGTCATCAGCGGGTTATTCGAGCTTACCCAAAAACTCTATAGCATAACCATCATTGAAAAACAGAATGTCAATCGCTGGCATAAAGACGTTCGTTATTTTGAAATCTATGACAAAACCAACACCGCACGCGGTGCATTTTATGCCGATTTATATGCGCGACCCAAAAAACACGGCGGCGCTTGGATGGCCGAATGTCGCAATCGACGCATTTTAAAAGATGGCCGCGTCCAATTGCCTCTGGCCTTCTTAAATTGTAATTTTACACCGCCTCAACGAAATCAGCCAACATTGCTCACGCATGAAGAAGTCACCACATTATTTCACGAATTTGGACATACCTTGCATCATTTGCTCAGCACCGTTGATGAGCTCGGCGCGTCCGGCATGAACGGGGTTCCCTGGGATGCGGTTGAATTACCGAGTCAATTTATGGAAGGTTTTTGTTGGGAAAAACAGATTTTAGATTTGATGACAAAACATTATCACACCTGCCAAAAAATGTCGGCATTGATGCATAAAAAATTACTCATCAGCAAAACTTTTCAAACCGGCATGTACAGCATGCGACAAGTTATCTTTGCACTATTTGACATGCGCATTCATCACGAATATAACGCAAAACAAAAAAATCAAATCCAAAAAATATTACAAAACATACGACAGCAATGTGAAGTCATTAAGCCGCCGGCGTTTAATCGATTTCAAAATAGTTTTTCGCATATTTTTGCTGGCGGTTATGCGGCGGGTTATTACAGTTACAAATGGGCAGAAGTATTATCGTGCGATGCCTTTGCGCTATTCAAACAACATGGATTGTTTGATGAAGAAATCAGTCAATCATTTTTGCATAATATTTTAGAAATCGGCGGCTCACGTGACATGATGAAAGCATTTATCAAATTCCGCGGACGTAAGCCTTCGATTATGGCATTGTTAAAAGATGGCGGGATTGTTTAAAATGCGAATAACACGATATTTCAAGCGTGTTATCTCATCTGCCGGCACCAGCCCCCAACAAAGGTGCACTTTCGCTATCATCAGCATCATCTCTATTTATCTCGACTGCTACTGAGCCGGCACCAGCTCCTAATAAGGGTGTGCTTTCGTCGGCGTTAACAGGTATGGCAGTCGCTCGATTAAAAAAGAGCGGCATGCCATGGCTATATGCGACGAGTTCTTGCTCTTTACCTTCCAATACCATTTTTGCTTCACATAAACGAGACAAACTCACTGTACTGATGGCACCATATATTCTTTGATGCGTTTCTGCCGGCACCATGCGGTTAATGTTTTGTATCAAATCAGCGGGCTGAGCTGACTCTCTTGCCACCACTAATATAGTGCACAAAGCACTCGCTATCCTCACCCTATGCTCCGGCGTTAACGTCACATCCTGCAACTGTTGTTGTGCTAAATAAAGAAAATCCTCAATGACACTCTGAAACCGCGCCACACCACCAAAATTATGCGGTATCTGGTTCAAATAAGCCATTTGCGCTTCTACTCCCAACCCCACAAAATGATTAAATAAATTTTGAGTAATCGTTTCTGCTTCTCTGACTGCCATCACGCCAGTTTCAATCGCAATCGATAAGGCTAAAGTGATGGCGGGTGGCAACAACAGGCCCAATACAACGTAAGCGCCGCATCAACCACATTCTTCTTGATGAGAAATTTATCTGAGAGAATTTGCTTTTTCATTGTTATAACCAACAAGAGAGGCAACCATGACAAGCCATACCTATCCGCAAGAGACAGAAGCATTCTGGAAAAAACATATCACGGTCTGCGAGCAATCGACGCAATCAAAAGCGGCTTACGCGAGAGCGCATGCATTAAACTATAGTCGATTTTTATATTGGGTAGACAGATTAAAAAAGAAGAAGGCACAAAAGCCAGCGCCCACCTTATTACCCGTGAAGATCGTCCCGCAAGACTCCGGCAGGGTTTTAGCGCGAATCCAACACGCGAAGGGTTACAACATAGAGGTTTATGAGATGACGGCCTTGCTGCATTTGCTCCATCAGAGATAAGGTTTCGTCTTCAGGAAAGATGAAGTATGTTTAATTTTAATCTGCCGATTTGGTTTTATCCAACGCCCGTTGATTTTCGGCGTCAAATTGATGGGTTGGTTATGTTTATTGCGGATCATCTCGATATGAAGCCGACGGGAGGGCAACTCTTTGTATTTCGCAATCGAAGCGCGAATAAAATCAAATTGCTCTGGTATGATCGCAATGGATTCTGGTTATGTTACAAAAGGATTGAAAAAGGGAAATTGCATTTTCCCTCTCGGCGAGAGGAGGTCATGGAATTGAGTCGCGAGCAACTGGGTTGGTTATTGACCGGATTGGATTTTACCCGACTCACGGCATTGCCCGCGGTTGACGCGAGTGAATTTTATTAATAGGGTTATAAAAAGACTTCCTAAAAGCCGTGGATTTAAATTCAAAAAGAAGAAAAAAAACAAGAAAAAAAGAAAATAAAAGGTGATTTAAAGCTATATTTATAGTATTATTCAATCTATGTTGAATAGCGCAATCGATGAGACAACCCAAGCAGAATGGCTGAAACACTATCCCATTCTTGTGCAAGAAAAGGATGCGATGTTGCAAGAAAACCAATTGCTCCAATCCCGATTAGAGCAATATGTGGACGCGTATGATAGGCTCCAGCAACAAGTCAACGAATTATTACGCCATCGTTTTGGATCTCGATCTGAAAAGTTTATCGATGTGACGAATCCTCAGCGCGATTTCTTTGCGCAGGATCCCAACGCCGCCGCATTAAAACAAGCAGAAGAGCCCGAAACGATCGAGATCACTGCCCATCGACGTAAAAAGAAAAGAAGTCTGGCGGACTTAAACCTCCCCATACGAATTGAAATTATTCCGGTGAGTGATGTGGATAAGGTGTGCACCTGTGGCGAACATAAACAAGTGATCCGATATGAAAAGAAGATACTGGCTCATTATCAGCCGGCTGTCCATGAACTGTTGGAACAGAGGCGAGAAGTGGTCGCCTGCACGCACGGCTGCGAGCACTCGATGATCACAGCCCCTGCGCCATTACATATTTTACCTAAGGCGAAAGTGACCGAAGAGTTTCTTTCCTTCTTGATTGTGAGCAAGATGGACGATAGACAACCCCTCTATCATCTTGAACAGCAATTACACGACCGGTATCAAATTGATCTCTCTCGGGAAACAATGGCAAGATGGTTAATCGCGCTGGTATCAAAGTTACAACCCTTATACAATTTGATGAAAGACGAAATTATTGCTTATGATGTTGCCAGCTGTGATGCGACGATGCTTCAAGTCTTACGAGAGCCGGATCGATCTGCCCAAACGAAATCTTACGTGTATTGTATGCGCGGAGGGCAACCCGGAAAAGAGTGCGTGCTGTATGATTATAATGAGCGTGAGCATAAGATATATGCTGTGAATTGGTTTGAAGGATTTAAAGGCTATATCGAAGTCGATGCCGATCCGTTTTTTGACACGCTGTTTGAACGGGAAGGCATTCATGAGGTGAACTGCAATGCCCATGCGCGGAGGAAATTCGAGGCGATAACGAAGGCGGCGGAACGCAAGGGATTGGCCAACGACGCGATGCGATACTACTATCAGCTTTATCAAATTGAACGTCAGGCAAAAAAAGAGCATTTGAGCACCGAACAGCGCTATGTGCTGAGAAGAGAAAAGAGCAAGCCGCTTTTGGATGAATTTTATGGCTGGTTGCAAGCCTCCATGCCAAAGGTATTGCCTCAATCCCCCCTGGGCAAAGCCATTCAATATTGTCTGAATCATTGGAGTGGACTGATTCGATATTTAGACGATGGACGCTTGGAGTTTGATAACAATGGCACGGAACGAAAAATCAAACCCTTTGTCATTGCACGTAAAAATTTCCTTTTTGCGACCTCCCAAGATGGGGCCGATGCATTGTGCATGCACTTTAGTTTGATACAAAGTGCCAAGACACATGGATTCGATCCCTATCATTATTATGTGCATATTTTAAAAGCAATCCCGCATTGCCAAACGGCAGAGGATTATGAAAAATTACTTCCGTGGAATTTAAAAGCCTCCCCTCCTCAAGAATAAATTATCCGCAAGAAAAATGATAGTATGCGGGTTGGTGCGGCGCTTATGAACGATGAAGATGAAACGCTACTGCCTTGGAATATAAAATGAATGGAATACAGCAAAGAGTTAACACGATCACCCGCTTGTTAGGCGCTGACTTGCCCTTGCCGAAAAAAGTCACCGAATCCTTAAAAGCCTTCTCTGGCACGGATATTACGCATGTTCCAGCGCATCATAAAAAAAGTATCTATCACTTTCTTCATACGGTCAACACAATTACAGCTCGTTATCCGTTTATAAAAACGGATGAGGATTATTCACTGATCTCTGAAGCGGATTTAAATAAAATATTAAAAAATATTCAACGATTGTGTCTCAAATTGCTGGTCGACTGAAAAATTGTTTTATGATCAATTACTAA
>MGXQ01000012.1:0-134 GCA_001801405.1 Gammaproteobacteria bacterium RIFCSPHIGHO2_02_FULL_42_13
TAACTTTTCATGTTTAAAAACACTTTTTTTATCAGGGAAATTGTTTGATCATCCGGCGTGAATGCGTTACTTTTCTAATCGTGCCGTTTTGGGCGCGTAGGTTGGGCCGTGAGGCCCAACAAATTATTCCCGTT
>MGXQ01000012.1:155-61602 GCA_001801405.1 Gammaproteobacteria bacterium RIFCSPHIGHO2_02_FULL_42_13
CAACCGACATTTTATTTAGCCCAACCTACCGCGCTGCGCTGGCTGTCTTTGTTGCATAATTCTATCCAACGCCCCATAAATCGTTAACCATTACGCTGGTTTTACAACAGGATTAGCTATCGCGCAAACCTCGGGTACCATTTTCGAAACCACTTCGTCCCATTTTTTCACCTCAATAAGGTGCTCAAACCCAGATTGGTTAACAACCGTTTCTAGTAATTCTCGCGCTTGCGGTTCGTGCAGAAATTTTTTATATAAACGCAAATTATTTATCAACAAATACGGCATCACCAGTGTCCCAACTGGCATAACCGACTCATCAAAACATGCATAACCTGATTCGAATATAATTAACAAATCATTTCTAAACAGTTTCATTCGCTTGTCTGATAAAGAAAAGAATTTTTGTTTGTATCGGCTTGATTCAGCGAGAGCATGCGCAGTCCATTGTTCTTCCAATAAATCGAGCGCCAAATTTTTAGAACGATCCAATAATCCGCTGTGGCAATAGTGAAATGGCGTTTTTTCATAAGGGAGTCTCGGGTTGGGCTTGTCTAGTTCTAATTTTACCGTTTCTGTATAAAAAAAGTGTCTATGTTTAGCATCAACAAACGACACTAATCCCGGATATTCATCTTTCATATAAGCTGAAACAATATTAGTATCAACAAAATAATATTCAGATGTGTAATCTTCGTGACTTTGCGAAAAACACCTTGCCCATATCGTGGGTTGCACATGATACGTTCGTCGATCTAGCGCACGCATCATAACCCTCGGTTCTCTTAAAAATGCTCTACTCAACATGATTTATCTCATTAAACAATGATATTACGAATACCGCATCCCTGACGCATCGGGTTTAGCAAGTGTAGCCCGTATTTCGCTTCGCTCCATACAAGCTACGCTTGCTGCACCAAATTAATAAAAAACGCATGCAATAACCGATTGCTGGCAATAATGCCATCATTGTGTATTGGATTCTTTTTATTATACTGCAAATCATTACCCTGAAAGTCTGTAATACAACCACCGGCTTCTCGCACAATACAATCCGCCGCACCAATATCCCATTCCATCAAAGGCGCTCCTCGTAACGAGCCTTCTGCTTCGCCTTGTGCAATGCGAGCATATTTTAAAGCACTGCCCATGGGAATAAAATTCTGAAATTTTGAACATTCCAACCGATTTTTTAACAATGAATCGAGATGCGAACGACTCACCGACAATCGTGCTTGCTCGGGGCGTGTGTTTTGCGAGCACATAAGACGTATCCTCTTGCCACCCATCTTCAAATAAGCTCCTTGCCCCTCGGCCGCATAATAAATGTGACCCAAAACAGGCACCGCGATCATACCAAATATTGGCTTATTATTCTCAATAAGCGCTATGTTAATGGTAAACTCCCCGTTCTTCGCTAAAAATTCTTTTGTGCCATCGAGCGGATCAACCAGCCAGACAAACGCACTATTCTGCCGCAAGCCATTATCCTGCGTCTCTTCCGATAAAATGGGCCATTGAAAATGCTGCGCTAAGCCCTGACAAATAATTTCATTAGAACGAAGATCGGCTTGGGTTAATGGACTATGATCTGCTTTATAATCGACCGTCGCTAAAGGACGATTATAAAATTCTAACACAACACTCGACGCCTTATTGATAACGTCAGTGCAAACAGAAATTATCTCGGCGAAGTTAATCATGTCTGACCCTATCACAAAACGATTATTCTGCAATGCAAACTTCTTCTTCCTGCACGATAGATGTCATTTTATTATATGGCAGTGGTGTCGTCCGCCGGCCAATGCCGACATACTCAAATCCTAATGCCTGTAATTGCGCTGGATCATATTGATTGCGGCCGTCGACAATCACATTACCACGCATTGATGCTTTAATTTTAGTAAAATCCGGATTGCGAAATTGTTTCCATTCAGTAATCAACACCAAAACATCGGCATCTTTCAAGACCTCTTCTTGATGCTGCGTGAGCACCAATTTTTCTTCGTTGAACCAAGACACCGGTAATTCTCTTTTAGCAACCGACATCGCTTCAGGATCATAGGCCTTGACAGTTGCACCACGACTAATCACTTTTTCTAAAAATAGAATCGCCGGCGATTCACGCATATCATCCGTTCCCGGCTTAAAGGATAATCCCCAAACGGCGATTTTTATCTGACTCAAGTCCCCGCCAAATTTGGCAAGAATTTTTTGTCCTAAAATATTTTTTTGCAATTCATTCCGCGCCTCAACCGCATATAACACTTTAGGCTCAAAATCATATTGCTCCGCCAAACGAATCAATGCCTTCACGTCTTTAGGAAAACAAGATCCTCCATAACCACAGCCCGGATAAATGAATGAAAACCCAATACGACTATCCGATCCAATACCACGCCGAACATTTTCCACATCTGCACCGGTTCGTTCACATAAATTTGCGATCTCATTCATAAATGAAATTTTTGTCGCCAACATAGCATTAGCCGCATACTTCGTCATCTCAGCATCGCGAATACCCATAAAAATCATGCGCTCATAATTATGCGTAAAGGGCGCATATAACTCTTTTAAAAGAGTTCTTGCGCGCTCACTATCTGTCCCGACCACAACGCGATCAGGCCGCATGCAATCATCGATGGCTGCACCTTCTTTCAAAAACTCTGGATTACTCACGACATCGAAATCAATTTGTAATTTTCTCTGTTTTAACTCGGCACGAATAACCTGGCGCACTTTATCAGCCGTTGCAACAGGCACCGTGGATTTATCAATGACCACCGAATATTTTGTAATATATTTTCCAACTTCTTTCGCCACCGCTAATACATATTGCAAATCTGCAGATCCATCTTCATCACTCGGCGTGCCCACCGCAATAAAATAAACATCGGGTTCAATCGACTGTTCGTGGAGCGAGGTCAAAAACTCTAATCGTCCATCCTGATAATTGCGTTTAACTAAATCTTCTAATCCGGGCTCATAAATCGGCATAATCCCTTTTCGCAGTTTTTCAACTTTTTTAACATCAATATCGATACAAGCCACATGATTGCCCATTTCTGAAAAACATGCGCCTGTCACCAACCCCACATAACCCGTACCAATCACTGCAATATTCACGCCAAAATCTCCTAATGTTTAGGTAATTTGAAAATCAATACTTTATCATTTCGACGCTTATAATCAAATGTTTTTATCGGTTTTCCAAGCACTTTTTCCAGCTGTTCCTGCCTATCGGTTGACAGGTCCGGCAGCACCAAAGCCACATAGTCATAGCCTCTCCACGGGCCCTCTGCGAGCAGATCCATGTTGAAATAATCCTTGTTTTCACCCTCCCAGCCGCCCGACTCACGCTTTGCAAAAAATGCCAATCGCCCCTCGTTGGTATATATCGTGGCCGATGACATCGTATTGTCATGCAGCCATACGCCCGCACTGTAAATATCTCGTTTTGAGGGGCCAAATTGATAAACACTTGCAATAGCCATACTTAACATTAGAAAAACGGTCAGAACGAAAAATAGTTTTGCCCATAAAAATTTACGCTCCGTTGCACGCCAGTGTTGATATAGTTCATATAAACCAAATGGCACATAACACAGTAATATTAATGCTAATGCCACCATATACCGACCGGACAAATAAACAAATTTCCAATAATACAGCAACGTCATCACGACGTTAATCAAGAGATACCAAAACAATACCCACTGTTTGGAAAAGGAGAACCTCATCGTCCGCATATATTGCATCGCATAAAACACACAAATCGTATAACCCAGCGACAAAGCATTTACCACATACACGCAATAACCCGCAATCCAACCAAATAAAAAAATCTCAAGAGCATTTCTTTCGCCCAAACTGGGCAAGACATATTGCTGCATCGCCAAAACGCGTGTCGCAACAACCTGAGATAACTGCACACTATAAGCCAACAAACTCGGTATATCTGGAATGTTTCCGATATGCGGAAATCCTTTATGCAATGAAATAAGTAAAATCCCAAAACCCACTCCTCCTGTTATTGTTAAGAGATTTAACTTTAAAATAGCCATTATCCGTGATTTAACAGAAAATATCGGCAAAAAAACACAACAAAATGGAGTCGCTAAAAGAAAAATCAATCCTTCCACTCGAAACAAGGTAGCCATCATCATGGACAACGACCATCCAATTGCATAACGCCATCTTAATTGTTGAATAAACCGCAATAAAAACCATACTGAAACCAAATAGAAGAGCCAATACCCATGCTCGCGCAAAATATCTCCACGATAACTATTAAACGTATGAAAAATTAAAATCACTAACGCCGCCAGCCAAAAAAAACGATCAGAACCCTCCATTTCCTTAACAATAAAAATAAATATAAAAACTGTTAGCGTTGAAAATACAACATTCGACAAATATACGGTGTGCAATAAAGATAAATGAAATAAGCGACTCCCCCACGCCAGCATAACAGAATAAAACGGCCAGTGATAAACATGAAATATAGACATAAACCCTGCGCATGGATATTGCTTGGCCAATTCTAAATAAAGCATGCCATCCGGATTGAAAAGAGGATAATGATAAATCGCTATTGCGGTTAAAATAACGCTTATTGCTGCAACAATACTGTAGTTTAAAATCTTATTCTGCAAACTATCCCTCCAACATTTTATTCATTTAAAGCTTTAATGCTTTTAGCATCTTCAAAAAATCTTTAGAAATCTCTGGATGTTTCAATCCATATTGTATCGTCGCCTCTAAATATCCCAACTTGCTCCCACAATCATAACGCTTCCCCTCAAATTCCAATGCAAAGACTGCCTCATCCTCCAATAACTGTGCAATCGCATCCGTTAATTGAATTTCACCGCCCGCGCCAGGACGCATGTCTGCTAATAATTCAAATATTTTTGGCGTTAGCACATAACGCCCAACGACACCAAAATGAGAAGGGGCATTGCCTGCCTTTGGTTTTTCCACCACACCAACCATCCGAGCATAATGATCCAAGACGCCCGCCAAATCAACAACGCCATACTTACTCAGCTCTTCTTCTGCTAAATGCTGCACAGCCACCACGCTGCCCTGTTCTTTTTCATAGACATCGACTAACTGTTTAAGACAAGGGTTTTTATTATTATCAATCACATCATCCACGAGCAAAATGGCAAATGGCTCATCGCCCACAACATCACGCGCACATAAAATCGCATGCCCCAATCCTAACATCGCATGTTGACGCACAAAAACACAGCTCACATTTTCTGGCAAAATATTCTGTACCATCTTCAATAAGTCATATTTTTGTTGTCGCTTTAAGAGATGCTCTAATTCAACATTGGAATCAAAATAATCTCCAATTGAATTTTTATTCGCGCTGGTCACAAAAATTAGTTCGCGAATACCTGCCGCCACCGCCTCCTCTACCGCATACTGAATCATGGGTTTATCCACAATCGGCAGCATTTCTTTCGGAATTGATTTCGTCACCGGCAAGAAACGCGTACCAAAACCGGCAACCGGAAAAACAGCCTTTCTAATAACATGCTTCATCAGGACTTCCCCTTAACAGGACAGAAAAAATTACAACCAAAAAAATATACAAGAAAAAATATTATAAATAAAATAAACATCATCGCTTCCGACCAATGAAATATTGTCATCCAAAACCCAACGAGACCAAATACAATCGAACAAATACTCAAGATCAACAACACCATTCCGTCGGTCAGCCCTCGTTGTTTTAAAACATAATGAATATGTTCTCGATCTGCCGAAACCCACGACACGCCTTTGCGCAAACGACGCAACACAACATTCGTCATATCAAAAAACGGCACGCCCATAATCCATAAAAAAGCTACGGGCTGTGCCGCTTGACGGGGTGCTTGTGATAAATCCATCAAAAACCAAACCAACAGAACGCCCAACAACATGCTCCCCGCATCCCCCATAAATATTTTCAAACGACGCTGCACGATAGGCAAATTAAACATTAAAAACGCGAAGACACTGGCTGCTATTAACAATAAAAACGCAAAATCATTATAACGATCCGCGCGAAAAGCTAATACACTTAAAAAAATCGATTCAATCAGTATAATACTGCCCGCCAATCCATCCATTCCATCCATCATATTGACCGCATTTATCACCGCAATGACGGCAATGATACTAAAAGGAATACCAACAACGCCTAATGAAATAGAGCCTAGAAAAAACAAGTTACCCAAATCATATACGGCCACGCCACCTATCACTGTAATCAAAAATGATACGAATATTTGCGCATAAATACGTGCATGTGGTGTTAATTCATGAAAGTCATCCAATACCCCCACCAATACCATAATAACAGCAGATGCCAACAGCGCGCGATAATGCAGTAAGGAAATATCTAATGTTAGCAATCCAATCACTAAGCCGAACAAGATAGCCATGCCGCCAATCAGAGGAATGACCCCTGAATGAATTTTACGTTCTGTCGGAGTATCGACCAACCCTGTGCGAATAGCCAGAGGCCGAATAAGAAAAACTGCAAAGACCGTCGAAAAATAGGCTATAAAACATGCAAAAATTAAATGTTTCATATTATCTTTCTCCCCTACGTGATTTTCACGTTCACGCATTTTTCGAACAAACCGTTACGTTCAATATCTCTAAAAATTTTCGAGCCTGTGCTTCTCGAGAATATTTCGAGATATTGTGCGCACTATTGTTAGCACACTGTTGCAACAAATGAGAATCATCATACAATTTCACTACTGTATCAGCCAATAATTGTGGCTGCCCAGCCTCGACATGAATACCATTCTGATTTTCTTCAATAATCGCACTCGCCTCACCTTTCGGCGCCACCAATAAAATAGGCAACTGCATCGCCATCGCTTCAAAAATTTTAGAAGGAATGACCGTTCCAAATAACGGATCATCTTTTAATTGCACTAATGCGACATGACTTAACGCCCAAAAAGCAGCTATTTTATTTTTTGGCTGCATCGGTACAAACCGCACATTGCTCAAACGCTCTCGTTCTGCAAATGCCATCAAATTCTGGCGCTCTGCCCCATCACCCACAAACATAAAACAAATGCTAGGATAATCTTTCTGCAACAAGGTAGCTGCATATAACACATTCTGCAAATCTTGTGCCATACCATGATTACCCACATAACCTACAATAAAGCGATCCGATAAATCGTATTGCCGCATCAACGACAACTCTCTCGTTTGCGGTTGATATTTACTAAACTCAACGCCATTGATTACAACATGTATTTTTTTAGCCTCAATATGACGCAGCACTAAATTTTTTTTAAACGCACTGGTCAACACCACAATAGACGATGCTCGATGATACATAAATAATTCAAATTTTTCTAAACACCATAAAATAGGCGATTTTATCGTAATGCCAACTGCAGAAATAAATGCCGGCCATAAATCGCCCACCTCTATCACATAAGGACGACGCTTAACAATCGATAATAAATATCCCGACAACGTGACAAAAAACTGTGGCGTTGTGACAACCACTACGTCAGGCTTCTTAATAAACAATCCCGCAAAAAAAGCCGGCACTACATAGGATAAAAAATCTAGAATACGTAAAATTTTCCCTTTATTCGGATAAATAAAAGTCTTCACGCGCACAACCTGTATCCCATCAATCATTTCAGACTGATACCATTTGTTTTTATATCCCTCAAAAACTTTACCTGTCGGAAAATTTGGCACGCTCGTTATAACCGTAACCTGATGCCCCCATTTAACCCAATAACACGCGCGCTCATATACGCGCGATGCCGTAGCATTTCCTTCAGGATAAAAATTGTCAGTCAAAAATAAAATATGCATATTAAAAAATTACTTCGGTCAACACCTCAATCGGAATTTTTCCAACATAACTTAGCACAATCGTTTGTTTAGTTTCTGCCATCCCAAACTCAGCATGATATAATGTCGACTGAATACTCATCTCACCATCAACCTGAAAAGTAATTTTAGCAACCTCACAGTGATCACGAGATAATATCAAACTATTTACCGTTGTTTTTCTTACGGCTATTTCGGGCGCCAAATGATAAAACAAATCCATACGATGAGCGCCATTACCCAATATATTGTCCTTAATCACCAAACCACTATCCGTCAATCGCCATTCGCGCGTATGAACAGGGCGGCCTCGCAAACGCTTATATCCATCATGGCTCGCACGCAACACTAAATTATCGCAATCTTCATGAAATTGCACGTTAAAAATTCGTGCGCG
Organism: Gammaproteobacteria bacterium RIFCSPHIGHO2_02_FULL_42_13; assembly: GCA_001801405.1. Lineage (GTDB taxonomy): Bacteria > Pseudomonadota > Gammaproteobacteria > UBA12402 > UBA12402 > O2-02-FULL-42-9. The sequence continues at coordinate 8,431 of MGXQ01000012.1, forward strand.
TCGTGCCACTCGGAAGCTCGCCCAAACTTCTGAAGAATTTTGATCATCAATGGTTAACGTATTATGCGCAGCCGTCCCGCGTTCTGCAATACGTTGCGCATTATTTGCATAAGTACTAATCCCTGAATTAACAAAAATCAATTGGTTGTCAAATAATAACTCAAAGCTTAGCGAATCCGCATGCGCATGCCCCTGCAAATAATCCGCGCCGGTTGGCGCCACATCTGCAAGCACCAATAAATCACCTTTTTGCAACCGCCAATAACCATCCGCTTGTCTCAATATATTTAACTTATAACTGATCGACAAATTTTTCGCATACTGACATAACGCATCAATATCGGGCGCAATCGCCATTGCACTATCATTAAAAAAAGCAAGACGGCCATTGGGATAGGTCAACGTTGCCAACCATGACAACATCTGAGGAACAAGCATCAACCATTTCGCTGGCATTTCTTGATCATAGACATAATAAACATTAATAAGATCTAATATATCTTGCAATATCAATGCATGATACATCGGCGATAACTCAAAATGACCGCCTTCTGGTAAAATCTGGCGCTGTAATTCATGATCTAAAATTTTTATCCCTTGCCTTAACCACTTGTCCGCTTCTTTCCCTTGAAAAAATAACCCTGCAAAAACCAATGCTTTCGCATTGGAGAACACATGATTTCCCAGCAAATGATACTCAAGACGAGACATTAAATATCGCGCTTGCATAGCCAAACTTTCTAGCATGCGCCAGGATAATAATTCGCTTTCTAAATGGTATTTCATCCAATTAACCAAGCGCAATGACAGGGTATAAGGCTCCCAACCGATTCCCTCCCCGGGCGGATTCTCATCCATCCAACGCAACATTAAATCCTTATCATACTCATCAAAATAATGCAGATTGTACAACCATAATTTATCAAGACGCCCATCATTCCAGATAGATGAGCAACTAACATCTTCGGTCTTATTTAAAAATCGATACTGAGTGGTTGAAACTTTTGCGGATCGTTTTTGAATAAACGATCGGGGCGCATTAATAACATTTCGTAAAGGGGGTGGCGGCGTCTTGGCAATTTTCGGCCGATACAGTCGATAGCGCAATCGCCAATAAATCTGCGACCACTTTAAATAACGTAATGTGTTAAAATACAAACAAAGCGTCATCATGAAGAAATTATATTCATTATATCAAACGTTGCTTGTGTGACTTCAACCATATCGTCAAAAGAAATAGGAGAAGCGGATCCTGACAATATCGCGTCCACGGTTTTTTGCACACAGGCATATTGCCCTTTATCCTGGCGAAATAAATGCATATTTTTGCAATTGGTCACACCGTAAGCACGCAATGTTTTAAAATTATCTAAATTAAAAACGCGGCCACCACAATAAACCTCTAATCGCTCCTTCGGCACCGCACGATGACCATTGGATAAGTAATGAATAGTCCCTAACGAACCATCTTTAAAATGCAAAACAACGACCACCTGATCATTTTGGACTGACTTGCCGCTGACTTGCCCAACGGCGCTCACGTTGATATCAACAATGGGACTGCACGCCAAAAAACGCAACAAATCAATCATGTGACATGCTTCACCGACAATGCGACCGCCACCCACTTTCAAATCTTGTGTCCAATGATCAGAGGGAATAGCGCCCGCATTCACTGTCATCAATAATACTTTAGATTCTGGCGTAGCAGATAATACCTCATGCATTTTTTCAATCAGTGGCGAAAAACGACGATTAAACCCGATCATTAAAAAAGGCGACTTTCTTTGCTGCGCCAAACTATTATAAGTGTTTTTAACCCGCTCAAGTTCATCAGAAAAAATAGCCAACGGCTTTTCAACATACACGCGCTTTCCATGATTTAATGCCTGGCAAATTAAATCAGCATGCGAATCATGTTGCGTGGCAATGACAATCGTATTAATGGCTGAATCTTCCATTACCGCATTAACATTCGTTGCACTGTTTTTAATGTTAAATTGTTTTGCCACTTGTCGCGCACTCACACCACCACTGGATACAATGCTATGTAATACGGCGCCCGCTTTTTTGAATGCGGGAATCAATGTGCGGCTTGCATAATTACCTGCGCCAATAAACCCGACAATAACTTGTTGCTCACTCGAATAAACAATCGGCAAATCATCCGATCGCACCACAAAAGACTGTTTTTTTCCTGTCTCATCCCGAGGATAATCAATCACAAGTCCTAAAAGAGCGCTGTTAGAATCGGTCAGGCATTCATAAGCAAAAACCGCTGTATCAATCGGAAAATGCGCTGAAATTAACGGCGCAATATTCAGCCGTTTATCCGCCATTAAATCCAACACCGCCTCAAAATTTCGTTGCTCTGTCCAACGCACAAAACCAATGGGATAATCGGCTCCGCCTTCTTCATACGCTTTATCATAACGACCAGGACCATACGAACAAGACACCTGAAAAGTTAATTCTTTTTTATAAAAATCATCGCGCGATAACTCTAAACCCACGACACCAACCAAAATAATACGCCCGCGCTGACGAGACATTTGAGCCGCTTGATGCATCAGATCATTACTTTTGCTCGACGCCGTTACTAACACTGCATCGATCCCTCGGCCATGCGAAAATTCTAAGGCTAATTTAACCGGATCAGGATGCATGGTTAAATCAATCGTCTCCGCGCCAAATTGTTTTGCTAAGGCCAATTTAGATTTATCAAAATCAATACCGACTACGCGACATCCATTTGCACGCAATAACTGAACGACCAATAACCCTAACAAACCCAAACCAAAAACAGCGATGGTTTCACCCATTTCAGGCTGCGTTAAGCGAACCCCTTGTAAAGCAATCGCACCGACTACACCAAACACAGCCTCATCATCAGAAACCGTTGCAGGAATATGCGCACAAAGATTTTGCGGCACGCAAACCATTTCGGCATGCGCGCCGTTCGACAAAACACGATCGCCAACATTAAATTCGCGCACATCCGACCCAACCGCAATCACTCGCCCTACATTGCTATAACCCATTGGAATAGATTTAGATAACTTATTATTCACCGCCTCTAATGTTGGCAGAATGCCATCTGTCTTTAGCTTTGCTAATACTTGCTTTACTTTATCAGGCTGTTGTTTTGCTTTTGACAACCAACTGGATTTTCCAAACGACACCAACATTCTTTCGGTTCCCGCTGAAATCAAAGAACGCTGTGTTTCAATTAACACGTGTCCCGCCTTACATTGAGGACAAGGAATGTCAGCAACCTCTGTTTCACCTGTTTTTAAACTCTGTAATATCTGTTTCATGTGACTGTCGACATCTCCAGTATTTTTTCAAAATAATGAATGGTTTTTGTTAGCCCATCCTCAATCGAAATCTTGGGCACCCAATTTAAAACATGTTTTGCCTTTGTAATGTCGGGTTTGCGCTGCTTGGGATCATCGGCGGGCAAGGACTTACAAATCAGCTGCGATTTGGCACCGGTCATGGCTATTATTTTCTGCGCCAACTGCTTAATCGTAATTTCATTCGGATTTCCCAAATTAATCGGACCAGTCATATCGCGATCCGTCGCCATCATTCTGATGAAACCCTCAATCAAATCATCGACGTAACAAAAAGAGCGCGTTTGCGATCCATCACCGTAAATCGTAATCGGCTCGCCTTTCAACGCTTGCACAATAAAATTCGACACCACACGCCCATCATTCAAACACATATTGGGGCCATAGGTATTAAAAATACGAGCCACTTTGATGGGCAATTCATATTGCCGCCAATAATCAAAAAATAATGTTTCTGCGCACCGCTTGCCTTCGTCATAACAAGCGCGCGGACCAATCGGATTTACATTTCCCCAATAATCTTCGACTTGCGGATGAATAGCAGGATCACCATAAACCTCACTGGTCGACGCTTGAAAAACTTTTACCTTTCCCAAACGCACCGCCAAATCTAAAACATTAATCGATCCATGCACATTCGTAATCGTTGTTTGCACTGGACGATTTTGATAATGCACCGGCGAAGCGGGTGACGCTAAATTATAAATCTCATCGACTTCCACTTTTAGTGGCTCTGTAATATTATGTCGCAATATTTCAAAATGTGGATTGGATAGCAAAGGCAAAATATTATTTTTTGTGCCGGTATAAAAATTGTCGACACATAACACGTCATGCCCTTCTGTCAACAAACGTCGACATAAATGAGAACCTAAAAAACCTGCCCCACCTGTTACTAAGATTCGTTTCATAAATGAACAACCTTTGGTCAAAAACAACGGACATTCTAGCAGAATCTACCGCCAAAGTTGATAGAAAATCAGCCTCTTTTACGCTATTATACCTTTTCTCAAAAAGAGCAGATCTATGGCACTCATTTTTAATTTAGCATATTTTTTTACCATCTGCGGGCTGGGCATGCCGCTCGCGGCACGATTAAAATTTGATCCCTTTCAAAAGCTCATTGCCGGCTTTCTGTTCGGCTCTATCATCACCGCATTTTATCTGTTCTTCATTACAAAATGGATGCTCGCAACCCCCGGATATATTTTAGGGTTCACCCTACTCTCGCTGATTATCGCATCGTTTTATATAAAAACGCTCTGGACGACACTAAAATCCGTTGGCCACTTTTTGAAAGGACATTTAATCAAACAGGATCGGTGGAGCGTATATTTTATCGGCATGCTCATTTTTTTAATTCTATGGATTATTTTATTGGCATACACGCCAGAGCGATCCGCTGATGCTATGCGTTATCATTTAGCTCAAATGAAAGATATCATATTAAATCACGGTTTTATCTTCAGGCCCTATCTACATTATAACTTCCCCATTTTTTTTCATCTGATGTTTTTGCCTTCCTTTATTTTATTTGGCGGAGTAGGCGTAAAACTGGCCGTTTGTTTATATTTTTTGTTTTCACTACTCATTCTGCAGTACTTAGCAGCTCGAATTAACTTAAAACATACGCGATTGTTTTTTATTATCCTATTTCTAACGCCACTCGCATATCACGAGGCGCATCTTGTCACCAATGACTGGATTGTTATATTTTATAGTTTAATCGGTTTTCTATTTTTAACAACCGACTCGCACAAAAAAACCGGTATTTATGTTGCCTTTGCTGCACTTGGCTTTGCCTTGGGCGTGAAATATCAAAGCATTTTGTTTATCCCTTGGTATATCATACTGGCTTATGCGCAATTAGAAAAAGAAAAAAAGATACACCTCATCAATGCGCTGATACTGATGACACTCATCGCATCGCCTTGCTATATCAGAAACTATATTAATCTAGGCAATCCTGTATGGCCGCTGGCTCAAAATATCTTTGGATCCTCATCTCAACAATTGCAAATACTCGCTCAAAACTTTACAGATGCAATGAGCGGACATCACAATCTACACAGCATCATTATCGATCTCAAAAACTTTATTTTCTATCCCTTGATTCCTATCACATTTTGGTTCTTAATTATCGCCGGCCTCTTCAGTTGCCGTATTAAAAAATTACAAATGCAAATCGGCGTTATAAGTTATTTTGTATTGTGGTGGCTTGTGGAGCCAACACTATATACACGATTCTCTCTCTATCTTTTTCCTCTTGCATTAATGGCCGCCATAACGTTATATGACAACATCCAGCATCGCTTAAGCAAATGGATTTATAACATACTCTTAGTCATTACGTTGATTTATTGTATTGCAATCGCCGCGTATTATTCTATATTTTACATCCGATTTTACTTAACCCATAATCTAAATCAATATCATCAATATACTTGGAACTATAGCGACTACCAATGGATCGACCAGCATACCCCTGCAAACGCTAAATTTCTATGCATATTGCGCGCGGGACAAACTTACTATCTCAATCGCTCTTACCTACGCGCAGAACCCAATCTTTCTGGTTTAATCGACTGGTCGAGTATCACCAGCACGCGACAATTATTCACGCTTTTAAAAAAAATGAACATCAATTACATCTTTTATGAAACAGACTGGAATGACACCCTCGGCGGAAAAAACATGGAAAATTTATTGACCCATCTCGTCAACTTGCATTATGCTCAACTCGTTTTTGTTCATACTGAACAATTATCTTATTCGAGAATAAAAAACCAATTTGGACAATCGACATTTTACTTAATTCGATTAGACCGTGGAACGACAAAATGACAACCCATACATTGAGCATCATCATTCCCTGTTTCAATGAAGAAAAAACATTGGAACTCTGTATCCAGAAGGTGTTTGCCATCCAAACGCCCGATATTCAATTAGAATTATTGATTGTTGATGATTGCTCAAGCGATCGTAGCCCAGCCGTCGCAAAAAAATTAGCGGCACAATTTAAAGAAATAAAATTAATTGTCCACGAAAAAAACCAAGGCAAAGGCGCCGCAATTCGTACGGGAATGCAACAGGCCACCGGCGATTTTATCGCCATTCAAGACGCCGACCTAGAATACGATCCGCGCGATCTGACGCGACTCATTCAGCCATTGATTGAAAACCGCGCCGACGTCGTGCTCGGTTCACGATTTCATACATCATGCGAAAGACGTATTTTGTATTTCTGGCACAGCATGGGCAATAAATTTCTGACCTTCCTCTCTAATATGTTTACCGATTTAAACTTAACCGACATGGAAACATGTTACAAAATATTTAGACGGAATAAAATCCAAGATATTACCATCGAGGAAAACCGTTTTGGATTTGAACCTGAAATTGTCGCAAAAATAGCACAAAAAAAATTACGTATTTATGAAATGGGCATTTCCTATCACGGGCGCACTTATGAAGAAGGCAAAAAGATCGGATGGAAAGATGGGATACGCGCGTTTTATTGTATTTTTCATTATAACGCCCATCAATTACCTGCTCCCATGCAACTTTTAATTTACTTTGGCATTGGCAGCATTGCGGCACTTATCAATTTATTAACATTTGCTATCTTATTCTATGCAGGCATAACCATCATTACTGCCGCCGCCCTTTCTTTTATTATTGCCGCCACAGCAAATTATTTACTTTGTATTCATTTTTTATTTAGACATAAAGCTAGATGGACTGCGAAAATAGAGATTTTTATCTATGCCGGACTGGCTATATTGATTGGGCTCATCGACATCTCTATCACCTATTATCTTGCGCATCTTTTATTACGACCCATCTTTGCAAAAGCAATCGCTTCTGTTTTAGTGTTTTTTTTAAATTTTTTAGGCCGAAAATATTTTGTGTTTAAATAAGATGCGTACGTAGGTTGGGCCGTGAGGCCCAACAAATTATATGCACCAAGCAGGCGTAGCCCGCATTTTAAATAAGAAAGATACGGCACCACAGCTCAATACACAACAAAGAAAAAATCGGATAGCTTGCATCAATCCGCCCCGTTTGATTGTCTGCTATCAATTTTTTAACAGCGCCCGCATCAAACAAACCACGATGATTAATCGACGACTCAGATAACAAATCAGCCGCCATCTCGCGTAAATTATTTTTCAACCAAAATCGCAACGGCACCCCAAAACCTGTTTTTTTACGATAAATAATCTCCTTTGGCAAATAGTTTTCCATCGCTTTTTTTAAAATCCATTTACTCACTTTTCCGTTTTGCTTAAAGGCAGTCGGCAACGATGTGGCATATTCAACCAGATCCAAATCTAAAAATGGCACACGCGTCTCAACACTCGCCGCCATGCTCATTTTATCGGTATAATTTAAATTATGATCGGCTAAAAAATATTTGGTTTCTAAATATAACATTTTATTCAGATCGGGCATCTCTTGGGGTAACTGACGTAACGTATGCATTAACACATCGTTTTGTTCGGCCGAAACCAACTGTTTCCTGAGCTCATCACTATACAAGCCATTTTGAATAGCCGGTTGCAACCAATAGAAATAACTGGCGATCCGCTGTGTTCGATCAACATCAGCGTATGCGAATGCTTTTTTAAATCGACGCAATTTGTTTTCAGAAAGTTTTTGTGTCAATAACGCCACTTGTCTACGCGCCCCCTTTGGCAACCAAGCCCAATATCGCTCTTGCATGAGCGCATAATGGCGTCGATAACCTGAAAAAATATCATCGCCGCCGGCGCCCGATAACAAAACTTTCATTCCCTGATCACGCGCTAATTTCGCAATAAAAAACGTATTTAACGCAGCGGGATCTGCTTGCGGCTCATCTAAATGCTCAATCATCATCGGCAATTGATCGATCATATCAGCGCGCACATCAATCACCTGCAGCGGAACATTTAAATACTTTGCCACTTTTTCGGCGTAGGGCCAATCTTCAACCGTTCCTTCAGATTGACCAAACTGATCCGCAAATCGCATCGTAAAACAAGGCAATTTTCGTGCGGGATCAATCTCTTTTACCATCGCAACAATGGCGCTCGAATCTAATCCGCCCGATAAAAATGCACCGACAGGCACATCTGAAATCAATTGTCGCTCGACCGCTTGTTTAAATTTAGCCTGCAATAATGATACGGCTTCATGTACCGAATACGATTTAATCGGCTGATCGTAAGGCAAATCATAATAACGCCACTGCTTTTGAATTTTTCCTGCTTTAATCACACAAGCAGATCCGGGTAATAATTTTTTTATAGACGTTAACATTGTATCGGGTGATGGCGACCAAAGATATCGCAGATGATTATGAATCGCTAAGGGATTTAATTCGCGCGACGCGGACGATTCTTTTAACAAACATTTTAATTCGCTCGCAAATAAAAAACCTTTGCTTGTTTGCGAATAATACAACGGTTTAACACCCAAATGATCGCGCGCCAATAAAATCTGTTGATTCCGCGTATCATAAATCGCAAACCCAAAAATACCATTTAATTTTTTGAATAATGCAATGCCATCGCGCAAATATAAATTTAATATTACTTCCGTATCTGTGTCATTATTAAATTCAAACCCTTCTTTGACCAGTTCTTTGCGCAATTCAGGAAAATTATAGATTTCGCCATTAAACACAATGCAAGCAGTATGACTCGCATCCCACATGGGCTGATTCCCTTTTTCCGAGATATCAATAATCGATAATCGACGATGCGCCAATCCAATTTGAAAGGACGCATTATAATAGACGGCCTGATGATCGGGGCCGCGATACGAAATGGTTTCGATCATGTTAATCAGTAATTCTTGTGAAAAATTTCCGGAAAAACCGGCAATACCACACATATTATCGCCAAAGATGGGTTGGATTAATAAGAAGTTTGTCTTTTAGTGTCGCCTGATCGATTCGATTAAATGCAGTGTGCGGCACCAAAACAACAATAATATTCGCACGTTCAACAGCAGATCGATAATCGGTTAATTCCATTTTGCCCTTTAAAGAGGCCGGCAACGCAGTGATATGCGGCTCAACGACTAATAACTCTTTAATTGCTGTTTGTTTTGATAATGCCTTAACTATCGTGATCGCTGGACTTTCTCTTAAATCGTCAATGTCGGGTTTGTATGACAACCCCAAACAAGCCACAATCGAATTAGGATGCTGCACTAATAATTTTTCAATCTGTTTTACAATATACTGCGGCTTAAAATTATTGACTTGTCTTGCTGCTTGTATCAACGGCGTGATGTCCTGCGCGCTATCCACAATAAACCAAGGATCCACCGCAATACAATGTCCGCCCACGCCAGAACCAGGCTGCAAAATATTCACGCGAGGATGGTGATTAGCCAATCGAATCAACTCCCACACATCCACTCCTAAACGATCGCAGACCAATGACATTTCATTCGCAAAGGCAATATTGACATCACGATAAGAATTTTCTGTCAGCTTCGCTAACTCTGCTGTTCGAGTATCCGTAATTAAACATTCTCCTTTTACAAATAGTTGATAGACTTTTTTTGCCTTGCTAGCACACAGCGGCGTCATACCTCCTAAAATACGATCATTCATCGTTAATTCATGTAAAACTTTCCCCGGAATCACGCGCTCGGGACAATAACAAATATTAATATCAGGAACATCTGATGAGAATGGAAATGAAAGATCAGAACGATCTTTAGACAACCAATGTGCCAACTGTTCGGATGTTCCAACCGGCGACGTGGATTCTAAAATAACTAAATTCCCCTTTTCTAATTTTGGAGCCAACTTCTTTGCCGCTAATTCGATATAAGATATATCGGGCTTATGATCGCCCTTGAATGGCGTGGGCACGGCAATAATAAAAACATCTGCCGACTCACATTCTATTGTGGCTCGAAGCCGACCTGTTTGAATCGCAGCATCAACCATGCTATCTAACCCAGGCTCAACAATGTGAACTTTGCCCTGATTAACGGTACGGACAATAGTCTCGTTAATATCGACACCAACGACTTGCACGCCCTGATTTGCAAACAAAGCAGCGGTCGGTAATCCAATATAACCCAAACCAATCACAACGATCTTATTAATCTGAAAATTATTCATGTGTTGTTTCAAAAACTTTATTTAAGGTATGTGTTGAAAATGATGCCTCAACAATTTTATCTAAAATACGCCGCGCTGAACACCCATCGCCAAATGGATTGTTGATTCGTGCCATTGCTTCATATCGCGCTGTATTATGCATTAAATCTTCAACGACAGCAACAATACGCGCCGCATCAGTTCCCACCAAAATGGCTGTGCCCGCTTCAATGGCTTCAGGTCGCTCTGTCACATCACGCATCACCAGCACCGGCTTGCCTAGCACGGGGCCCTCTTCCTGTATTCCACCAGAATCAGTCAAAATTAAATGCGCTCGCTGCATCAAATAAACAAAAGGCGCATATTCCAATGGCGCAAGCAAATGAACGTTATCATATTTATCAAGCATTGCCCTCACGGGTTCTTGCACATGCGGATTTAAATGCACCGGATAAACAATATGCCAATCAGGATGTTTTGACGCAATCGTTGCCAACGCCTTACAAATATTTAAAAAACCTTCGCCGAAACTCTCTCGACGATGCCCTGTCACAAGAATAATGGGTTGTTTCGAATGCATCACTTTATTAATCGAGCTAAAAATATCACTCCAATCAGTTCTTAATTTATTTTTTTTACAAACCCATAACAATGCGTCAATAACCGTATTCCCCGTCACGGTAATACAATCCACCGCAATATTTTCTCGCACCAAGTTATCGTATGATTTTTTAGTCGGCGCAAAATGATGATGCGCCAATCGCGTAATCAATGTTCGATTCGCTTCTTCCGGAAAGGGCGCATATAAATCATACGTGCGCAATCCCGCTTCCACATGTCCTACAGGAATTTTGAAATAAAATCCTGCCAATGCACCCATAAAAGCACTGGTCGTGTCGCCTTGTACAATAATATAATCAGGCTGCGCACGAAACAAAACCTCCTTCAACCCCGATAAAATACGACTCGTCATATCCAAGACATGCTGATTGGCCAACATAATATCAAGATCATAATCGGGCGTGATGTCAAATAACGCCAACATCTGATCCAACATCTCACGATGTTGACCCGTCACGCAAACTTGCACGTCAAAACGCGAATCAACTCTAGCCGCATGAATAACGGGCGCTAACTTAATCGCTTCAGGTCGCGTGCCGAATATAACCAGTAATTTCATCATAATGATCTCAACACTTCATCAATAAATATGCCCGTTTTTTCTGCCGTCTTATTCCAAGAATAATTTTTTGCCCGTTGATATGCTTTTTGAGCATATTGAAAACGCAAAGATTCATCATCGAGTAACTTCTTAATCGAACAGAAAATCTCATCTGTATCAGCAACCGTAAAGTATTCGCACGCATTCTGCAATAATTCTTGCATGGGCTGCCCCTTCAAACAAACTATCGGCAATCCCGATGCTGCCGCTTCCAACAATGTATTGCCAAAGGTTTCACAACGAGATGCAAAAATAAACAAATCTGCTCTGCGATAAAAATCTTTGATTTTAGGATAATGCCCTCCGTCTTCATATAATACTATATTACTCTTTGGATCAAGTTTATTTAATAGCCTCTGCAACCGCCTCAGTGCGGGCGGATATGCGGCGCCCACTAAACGCAATATCACCGGATACCCACCTTTCCTTAATTTAACAACGGCTTTAACCACCGGATCCTGCTGTTTATAAAAATCAATTGTTGAAACATATAATAATTCGAACGGATTTTCGGCATTACAATGTTTGATCGATTTTTGATGCCGGGGTTCAACATAAAAATCTTGACTAATCCCATGAGGGATAACACAAAATTTATTCATTGTAATGTGCGTTGATTTCTGCACAGCGCTCAAACTATAATCCGTTAAAAAAATAATGCCGCTTGCTTTTTTAAAAGATCGTATCTGCGCATATCGCAATAACAATAACCGAAAAAACCGGAAATATCCAACGTAACTGAAAATTTCCTTCCACAAAAACGGCAACATATTTTGACACATGACAATATAAGGAACTCGTTGCGCGTAACAAATACCGCCTGGAACAAATAATATATCACACTGTCGTTCTGCCAGTTTAGGAAATTTAAATCCCTGCCACAAACTGCGATATAAAACATGTCGATTTAATATCGGTACAAACTGCAACTGCAACCAATTCTTTTTTGGCAACTGCGACAATAATATATCTCCGCCCCAAACAAGAACGGCATCTATCCCATAAGCACGAGGATCCATATGCTTTAATAACTCAACCAGATGCACAACCCCACCGCCACTTCGAACATTTGATGCATCAATACCTAATCTCATAAACAAACAAACTCCCCCAACAACGAATACGCATCGCCCCTCACGCCCTGTTTAAAATGGCTAATCGCCTGCGTATTTTTCACATCAACGCCACCTAAATCAAAATAAGAACAATGAATGGATTTTAATTCCAAAATAGCGTGCCATAACAATAAATTATTGACATGAATTTTTCGGCCAGCCTCACCATTCCAACCCACAAAATAGGTAGCGGTTTGTCCATGTCGATACACCAAGATGCCCGCAACATATTCACCTTGATATTTTGCGCGCAACGTCACAAAACACTCTGGATCGAGAGCCTGTTGAGACATATAATGAATAAGCTTTTCTGAAACACCCGAAAAATCTTTGCTTTCTTTAAAATCATGATATTTTTTTAATAGCCAAGTCAATGCATCCGCGCCATATTCAACTTCAACCGAAACCTCTAACTTTTCTGCGGAACAGAGTTGATTTCGCCATTTTCCCGCCAATTGTTTACGCAGCAAATCTTCCGATTGAGATAAATCTATCGTCACTGAAGAATAAGGTTGTTTCTTCACGTGATAATAGCCTAAAAGCGACAATAAATAATAATGATTAATATCCTCAGATAACTCTGGCGCAATACTTAAAACTTTTCTACTTAAGATGCCAGAAAATCTTTTTTTCAATAAAGATAAACAGGCTATTTTATCAAGATACCCTACGCTTGATGACAGCCAAACAGGCCCTCGATTAATGCGATACAAACAAAACAAACCAAAAAGCTTCTTTTGCAATAATTGACAAACAGCAACGGGCACTTGATTTTTCAATATAATTAAATGGCTCACGCCCCACGCTTCTTCATGTTGCTTCGCCTCACCATATAAAGCTGACTGTAACAAATTAGAATATTGGACATGATGAAACAGTTTTTTATACTCGTCCGAATGATCTCCCATCAATGAATACATGGGCAGAATACATTTTAACTTAGACTTTATGTTCTTTTTAAGATAGCGCTTAAAGTAACGAGACAATGATAACGACTGATGCACCGGAAATGCAACCATAGCAGAGTAAAACCGTATGGCATCAACATGCAAAGAGTGCTCATTCATCACTTCCGGCGGCAAATCAGGCCATTTTTGCATCAAGCATGTTAACGCCCTGTTAAACCCATGCTGTTCAATACCAGTAAAAACAGCCAAATACGGAATATGTTTGTCATCCCCCAACAAATACCCCTTCCCATCAAGATTTATCAGCATATCATAAAATTGACGATTTTCACGCCGCCGCTTTTTAATGGCATCAATATCTTGCAATTCAATATACAATAATTTTTTTACAAATGGATGCATGGCGGACAAAGTTGAATAACGCTGTACGGATGTTTGTGCCGGCGTTTTACTATAGGTAAAAAACAAAGGGATAACTTTCTGAATCAATCGTTTTAAAATCCACGGAAAAACAGCCGGCGCATGATAAGCAAAACATTTTATAACGTTAGTCATTATCTCTGCCGAATTGTTCAGACTTGGATATAATCGCTTAATTTTTTTCGGAGACATCACACAAATCGAACCCTGCGGAACCGCTAATAATTTATGGGGGCTATAAAGCGTAAAATGCCCCGCGCTCCCGATTTCATCTGTTGGACAAAGCACATGAGCAGCATCCTCGACAATTAACGATTGATATTGCTCGCAAAATCGTTTGGCTCCAACAAGATCCGATGGTTGTCCAAAATAATGCACTAACACAAAAATATCTGGCTTAGCCATTTTCGCTAACGCATGACATAAATCCCATTTTGGCATTAAATCTTTGTCGACAGAGTAAAACTTGATCGTCGCTGATGTGGCGCGCACCAAACTCAACGCTTCATTACAAAAATAATCCGGAAACCAAATAACTGGCGACGCATCAAACGCTTTCTGCCACCAAAGCACAATCGCTTTTAACGCCCAACTCGAGCGTGATAACCAAAAAGATTTTCCTCCCAACGTTTGCCAATATGCCGATAACTGATCGTCGGATGGAACACTTTTAAAAATAGCTAAAAGCAAATTTTTTAATTTTGGCAGCGGTGCCTGCGTCAACATAATTTTTCCATCATCGAATCTAATTTTTCTCGTGCACGCCTATAATGAAATCTCAAGCCGCCCTCTGCTAAAAAACGCGCATAATGAACACCCAAACCAAGATCCATAGATTCGCGATAAAATACGCGGGACCGCGCACAATAGTTGCCTCGAACACCAGAATAAACATATCGATAATGCTTTAATGCCAAAGATAATGCAACAGAATTAATGCTATCAACATCCCCCAGTGGATACGCAAAATGCTCAATCGATTGTTGCAATTGCGCTTCTAATATTTTTTTGCTTTGCGCCACTTCATAAAACAACTCTTCCGGCGATATAATTTTCGATAAACACGCATGCGTCATCGTATGCGAACCAATCGTATGACCCGATCGAATAAGCCAGCGCAAATCGTCCCAGCTCATCGGCGCCATATCACCCGAAATATCCATCGCACGAAGCCGCAGTCGATTTTGCATAAACGCTATTTGCATTACACGATCAGCACAATCCACAAAACTCGGCGGTACAAAAAATAACGCTTTAATGTTAAGCGGGGTTAAAATTTCTTTCGCTACATGAAAATTTGACTTAAATCCATCATCAAAACTTAATAGCAATTGGTGTCCAACAACCGTTTTATCTCCCCGTGCAATTTGCTCAAATTCATTCGGCGTAATCAATTGATAATGTTTTTGCAAAAATTGCATTTGTGCCCTGAAAGAATCAAACAAATGGTTTGGAATATCATGATAAAGCAAAATGCTTAAAGAATTATTCAGCAACGGATTAACCACTGACCGGCAACGCTTAAGCCCCAATAAAAAAGGCAATGAATAGGCGAGTACATGACGAAATCGCATGAGCATTTCCCACATTAACCTACCTAAACACACGCACATATGAACCCACGCTTTCCATGAAAACGGATTATAGCTAATCGCACGACGTAAATATTTACTCACTTGACGATATGGATCACCATTTTTCATGAGCATTTTTCCACACATCCTATTTGCATTGGCGTAACAGTTTCTCATCAAAAAACGATAATATATATTTTTCGGTTGCCAATCCCTAAAATGCCGATCAAACAAACAGGTTACATGCGCGCAATGTTTTTCAATTTTTGCCGAAAAGCTGTCGTCGTGTATTCTAAAATATCCCAAAACATCATGCAAAAAAACCATCTTACAACTCTTGCGCGCTAAGCGAAGCCACAAATCATAGTCTTCTACGCCCGCCAAACACGGTTCCTCAGAAAAACCATTAACACGCAAAAGACTATTTTTTTTGAGCGTCACCGCCGACGTGGATAAGGCATTGCCTTTAAACAGCAGCTTTTTATAATCGAATTGCGCGCCGTATTTTAAAACCTTTGTTTTTTTATTCCTTGCATACAACCATTCATCGTGACAAACCAAATCAACATCGGCATGTTCATTAACATAATTTAACACGATTTCTAATTTATTTGTTTCCCACCAATCATCCGAATCCAAAAAAGCAATTAACTCTGCGCGCGCGTGGCGCACCCCCTCGTTTCTAGCCGCACCGATAATCCCTTTGTTAGCAAAATTGACCAGGGTAAAGCGCTCATCCTTCATGGACTGCACCACATCAATCGTATCATCATTCGAAAAATTATTAACGATAATCACTTCCCAATCTGGTCGCGTTTGATCAAGAATCGACTGAAGACATATTTTCAAATATTGCGCTTGATTATAAGTCGGGATAACAATGGATACTGACAACTCATGGATCATCATACAAATTACTTCTTAAATTTCTGGTCACAAAACAACAGCGTTTCATCAATTGCATCATCAATCTGTCGTGTTAACTCAAATCCCGTCGACTTTAACTTATCAATGTTATAGGCCAGTTTGTCTGTTTGATCAGCCGACGATTGAGCGCCTACACACAAAGGTGGTTTATAGCCGAAAAGAGTCTTGCAACGCTTCTGAATTAATTCAGCGATCTCTTTAATTTGCATCGAACATTCACCGCCTAAATTAAAAAGACCATCTTGCAGCTGATCACGCGGCAACCCAACTAAATGCGACACGGCTCTACTGACATCGGTTAGCGTTATAAAATCGCGATATTGCAATCCCGCTGACCGCAATGTGATCTGCTTATTCATTACTGCCTGGCGACATAAATCATTCACAACAAGCGTCCATCGCCCACCAGATGCCGAAATAGGCGCACCAAATCCATTGGATAGCCGCACAACAAGTCCTTCTATTTCTTTGCGTTGAGCCGCCGCTAACACATGCTCTCCTGCCGCTTTATGCGTAACCGCATATGCCCCTACCGGTCGCGTTACGGTTAATTCATTAATCTCACCCGCCAAAGGAGCTCCATACACATGCGCTGTAGAAAAATAAATAAATCGTTTAACATTGCAATGTTTAGCACTTTCAAGTACTTTAAACGTCCCACGCTC
The DNA here is from genome assembly GCA_001801405.1 of Gammaproteobacteria bacterium RIFCSPHIGHO2_02_FULL_42_13. GTDB lineage: Bacteria > Pseudomonadota > Gammaproteobacteria > UBA12402 > UBA12402 > O2-02-FULL-42-9. The sequence goes on from MGXQ01000012.1 coordinate 25,726, forward strand.
ATTCACTCTAACCGCATGTTTGGCATCCTTCGCACAATCGACTTCATGTAATGCAGCTAAATGCAAAATGACATCGATGTCCTGACATGCTCGTTCAATATCATCATCATTAACAAGATCCATCTCAACCACGTCGCCCTTTGCGAGCCAACCTGGCTTTTGTATGCCCCGTCTATGCGTGGTTAAACGTAAATTCACCTCGGGATGATTTTTAGAAAAATATTGCGCCACTCTGCCACCCACATAGCCCAAACCCCCTGTAATTAAAATACGCTGATGTTGCAATAATGGATCCATAGCACTACTCATTCCCAAATGACCCAAGGCGCTTTACCCGCATCATACAGTCCATTTAATAAAGAATATTCGCGGTAGGTATCCATCGGTTGCCAAAAACCACCATGCTCATACAACATCATCTGCCGATCAGCGACTAATTTTTTTATCGGTTCTTGCTCAAACACCAACGCTTCGTCGTCACTTAAATAATTAAATATTTCACGACGACAGACAAAAAAACCGCCATTGATACAACCACCCGTGGATTGCGGTTTTTCGTTAAATTCAGTTACCAACCCCGCGGGGTCACTCATTAACTCACCAAAGCGACCCGGGGGATGCACGCCGGTCATTGTTAAAATTTTTCCGTGGGATAAATGAAATGCGAGTAATTTATCTAAATCAATATCACCCACACCATCCCCATAGGTCAGCATAAAATGTTCGTCATCCACGATATATTTTTTAATCCGCTTAATTCGAGCACCCGTCATTGCGTTCAACCCAGTTTCTGCCAATGTCACCTGCCAATCCGCTTCTTCATGCTTCCCATGATATTCAACTCGCTTCGAATCTCCTAAAAAAACAGTATAATCACACATATGTGCTTTGTAATTACGAAAAAAATCCTTAATCACATCGGACTGATATCCTAAACACAGCACAAATTCTTTATGATTCCAGCACGCATAGTATTTCATGATATGCCAAAGAATTGGAAAAGAACCAACCGGAATCATTGGTTTAGGAATATTCTCCACAACACCACGAATTCTCGTGCCTTGACCTCCACATAAAATAACCGTTTTCATTGAAGCTCCTTTTTTAATCGTCTCATGATATTTCTCGAAAATAGAGCAGCAAGCTTCACATAGCCATTGTGATTTTTACGCATCAACGACCATAACACATGCCACGAACCCACATCCGACCAACCAGCATCTAGCGGCACAATCACAGCATCTGTTGTTTTTTCCATGACTGCATAATCGATGGATTCTTTTTTACATGCCGCAAATAGTGTTTCATCTAAATAAATATGTGATGCTTCACGTCGGCTGTTTTTTAATGCTTCTCGACAAATTTTATAAATGTCAGGAGCATGCATTTCAATGGCGTGTAAAACAATAGATGCTCGAAATAAAAACATGCCACTATTCCAATAATACCCCCCTTGCGCTAAATATTGTTCAGCCAATTGTTGCGGCGGTTTTTCTACAAATCGTTTAATAACATAGGCATCCTCACAACGCTCCCCTGTTTGAATATAACCATAACCTGTTTCCGGTGCATGAGGCACAATGCCAAACGTCACTAATTTATTCTTTTCTGCGTGAGCACAAGCAATCGCTATCGCTTTATAAAAAATGTCCTGATTCTGAATCAAATGATCAGAAGGCAATACAAATAAAATAGGATCTTGGCCATTTTCCATCGCCCTTAAAGCAGCAATCGCAATCGCTGGCGCCGTGTTGCGTCCAACCGGTTCTAAAATGATAGTCGCTTGAGCACCCATCAATTGCTCATCCAATAAAGCGCGATGCGACAGACTACCTATCACCATTGGCGAAGACATCGCTGGATACTGCGCAATACGATTCATCGTTTCTTGTAATAAGCTTTTGTCGCTAAACAGGGGCAGAAATTGCTTCGGTCGTTTCGGCGTAGATAAAGGCCTTAAACGCTCGCCTATTCCACCGGCTAATATGACAGGTATCAACATAGAATTTTGCTCGCGAAAAAAGCACTATTTTACTGTATCAACAGGGGAATGCCAAGAAAAGCTCAAGCATATCTATCCCCTTCATAATCGGCCGGGTAAATATTATCCGACTTCTTGTTGCTCCAGCGCCCTTGACTCCGCTGCAAGCAGCGGAGATTTCTTACTTTAAAAACCCGCTCGTTTATCCCACAAATAACAGAATAATTTTTGCCCTAGAAAACTTAAGCAATATAGAAGAAAAAAAGACTTACTCTTAAGCAAATAGGGTCTCAATAGCAAACGACATTGTTTTGCCTGACCTACGCGCATGCAAGATAACGCCTCTAACCATGTAATATGTCGACGATATGATGTTATTTCTTCACTAAATTGATCTTTAAAATTCTCATTTAATGCCATCAATTTATCTAAAACCAGACTACTTTCCTTTGCAAACAATTCATGTCGCCTAAATGTATCACTGTTTTTATGCACACGCCATCTCGAGAGCGGCTCATTCACACAGTCAATAGGATACTCATAAGCAATTCTCAAAAACAAATCAGCATCTTCCATTACATGCAAGCGTGGATCAAACCACTCTGGCAATTTATCCAAAATTGACCGCAAAATAATAACTGTTTCAATATCCAAAAAATAATTGGCAAACAATTCTTTAAACACATTTCCACAAAGCGTTTTTTTATCGTGATATAAGCGTCGAATATTTCCCCGCTCATTAAAAAAATACGAGTCCGAATAAACCATCCCTAACGATGGATTTTTCTCTAACAATGCAACTTGTTTTTCTAATTTCGTTGGCAACCATAAATCATCACAATCTAAAAAAGCAATATATTTTCCATGACATTGCTCCAATGCTAAATTCCTAGCCGCCCCGAGCGAAACATGTTGATTTCCTAAAAAATACAGCAGCTTGTCATCATAAGATTTTGAAATCTCTGCACTACGATCTGTTGATGCATTATCCCAAAAGATAATTTCCCAATCCAAAAAAGTTTGCGCATAAACTGAATCGATCGCTTCTTTTAAATAGCGATCGCTGTTACAGCAATTCATCACAACACTGACGAGTGGTTTAGCATTCATGATTTATCCCACGCATATGGAACTTGATAAGTATGTTGATCTAAATGATCTATTTCACCTAGATCATGCGCCAAAAAAGCCCTATTAATAATAATTGATGAGTGTTTTTCAAAGGCACCCACTATGCCATAAAAATCAATCATCGTCAATTTTCACTCATAACACATTCTTCACACAACAAAATCTGCACTAAACCAACAATATAATCAATATCCCGCCTGCTCAGCTCAGGATGTAATGGCAAGGTCAATAATTCGACAGATAATTGCTCTGCAACGGGCAACTGAGAGCTCCCATGGCCGTATTTAGACAACAAGTGAGATGCTTTATAATGAACCCCCACTTCGACTGCATGCTGCTTTAAATATATCCCTAACCGATCACGCTGACCGTTCAAAACCCTCATCGGCATAATATGTGGCACAATATCATCTAAATCCATTTGCAATAACTGAACCCCCTGAATATTTTTCAATCGCTCATAATAATAGCTTATCAGCTGTCTTCTTGCCGATTTAAATTCTTTTTCAAAACGGTCTAATTGCACGACACCAATCGCCGCCATTAAGTTGCTCATATGATATCGAAATCCCTGCTCCATCACATCAAAATCACAACCGCATTGCGCTGAAGAAAGTTTTTCAGTTTCTCTATGCACGCCCAACAATCGTGCATTCGATACCTTATGAATAACTGCACTGTCCGCGCTTACAATGGCGCCACCCTCCCCGCAGGTAATATTTTTAATCCCATCAAAACTAAAACAAACCACATCACCAAAGCTACCAATTTTTTTGCCTCGATAGACTGAGCCAAACGCATGCGCCGCATCTTCGACCACTCTCAATTTATGTTGCTTTGCAAAATCATAAACTGACTGCAAATCGCCACAATAACTCGCATAATGAACAAACATGAGTGCTTTTGTTTTTGAACTTAACCGTTTCTCAGCATCTTTCAAATCCAATAATCCATTCTCTAAATGTACATCACAAGCAACCGGTGTTGCGCCTGTCGCAGAAATCGCCTGAAAAGAAGCGACATAAGTCATCGCAGGCACCAATACTTCATCCCCCGCCCCCACGCCTAACGCTTGTAACGCCAAATGTAATGCCGCGGTACCTGAATTAACACAAACCACTTTCCTATCTGAACAACCCAGATAGTCTTGCAATTTTTGCTCGAGTAATTGAACCTCCGCCCCCATCCCCAAATAACCATGAGCCATCACCTTTGAAAGAGCGATAACTTCCCGCTCTCCCACAACAGATTTTGATAAACGAATCATAATATCCCTCTATCCAACATCGTCAAAACCACTTGTTCATGCTGAGACCAATTATCTTGTAAAAATTTTAAAGGAATACGCAAATGTGTCGGAAAATTCACAATATGTTGCGCCACCCATTCAGCAACAGGACACGAGGCTTGAACATAATCCAATTTATCTAATCCTTCTGCTCGTCCATGTAAAATACTCGTAAACCAAATACCTAAATCAAAATGCTTCATAAATAATGCCTCGAATTCCGTTCTATCTTGCACCAAAAATGAATAACGAATCCACGTTTGTTGTAACAAAAATTCTTGAGGTAAATTCTCATACCATTTGATTCTTGATTCTAACCACAATGCTATTTGACGACGATGATTTAAATTGCAATGCAACCCTGCTAATTGCGATAACCCCAACTTTGCCTGAATCGACGACAACCGACAAGGATAGGGATAATTCGTCGGCCTCTCTATTTTCAATTCATCATGATAAAAGAAAATTATTTTGAATTTTACTAATGCGGCAAAAAACTTGCGCCCAAACCAAGCGCAATAAGGGGAAAGCAACATACGCTCTGTTAAAAAAGCTAACATAATTTTGCGAACCCATTTTCGCGTCAAAAAAGGCGAGGATTGCTGAATGGCGCGTATTTTTGTGGCCCATGCATCATGGTTCGTTGTCACCATGCCGCCTAAAACCGTACTGATCACTTTCGAATGATCCGTACTAAAATAGGCTACATCAGACAAAGATCCTGCTTTCTTTCCTTTATCAGTAGCACCCAACGCATGGCACGCATCTTCAATAAGATACAATTTATAGCGATCCGCTATTGCTCTCGCCTTACCAACATCACAAATAACTCCAAAGGTATGTTGAATATACAGCGCGCGTGTACGAGATGTAATGGCCTTTTCTATTTTTAAAACATCCACGTTAAATGTAATGGGGTCAATATCAACATAAACGGGTTTAAGTCCTCGATAGAGAATGGCATTGGGTACTACCACACAGGTAAATGCGGGTAGAATAATTTCATCGCCCCTCTGCAACTCCAACGCCTCTAAGATGGCGTACAACCCCATTCGACCCGCACCAAAACTAATCGCATGAATGGTTCCCGCCGCTTTTGCAAACGCTTTTTCATACTCATCAATAATTGACTCATCCTCATAAGACCCGAAGGTGAAATAAGCACAAAAAAACAACCACCACTCTTTCCAAGTATTCGTACCTGAAAAAATATTAAATCGCTTATGTGGCACGAAAAAAGACAACATATTTTTAAGTATCATAACAGACCTGGCGTTTTTCATCATTCAAATAAATTTTTATCACATCATCAATTCGATCGTCTAATAAAAAACGCTCTAAAAATAATGCGCGGGCGCGGTTTCCCATTTTTTGTCGCAAAAGAGAATCCGATAATAAATGACGAATGGCATCAGACAACGCCGACACATCATTCGCAGGAATCAATAAACCAGATAGATTATGTTCCACTGCTTCCGCACAGCCGCCAGCTGTTGTGGTAATAACGGGTCGCCCGGCTCTTGCCGCTTCTTTAATCGTGTACGGCGTTGCTTCACCTTGTGTCGATGGCACGACAACAACATCCGCAATCGAATTTAATGCGTGCATATCCGTACGATAACCTAAAAACTCCACATATGATTCCAAGCCCAAAGAATTAATCAACTCATCTAAAATCTGTTTTCTTTGTAAAGATCCATCCCCAGCGATCAATAATTTTAAAGCAGGGAAATTTTTAATATTTTCAGACAAGGCCATTAAAAGTAGATGATGTCCTTTTCGAGAATCTTCATAATTTCCCGCGATCAGCAGCACCAAATGTTCCGGAACTAATCCTAGTTTCTGACGCTTTAAATAAATCATTTGATCGGAATATAATAGTTCATCTTTTAATCCACATTGAATCACATGAATTTTATCAGATGGCAATCTGCGCAGATTAATCAGCTGTTGTTTGATAACAGAAGATGGCACCAATATGTCGTCACAATATTTTGCAACACTATAATCCAACAGAAAATCAGAAACCCTATACCATCGGCGTTCAACAGGTTCATTATGCACGGTCATGATAATCTTTTTAATGCCGAAAAAATGCGCCATCACAATAGTCGCCCAGCCCGCCAGCTTACCTGGATAACCCCCATTATTAAAATGAACAATATCAACGTCTTTATGTTTATCTGCGAAAAGTTTATGAAACACGAAAAAATTTCTAAAGTGACATCTTAAATATTTAAAAGAAGCATAAGTATATAAAAAATTTACGGCTTGGAACAAATTTTTTCCTTTTACCTTCCAATTAAACACCTTAAACAAAAAACCAGTTTGTTTTTGAGATAAATAAATATAATAGCGCTCCAAAAAGTTCTGATGAAATAATTTTGGTGCTGTCTCCAAATATTTCACTTGCGATGCAAACTCAGGAAAATCAATGGCAATTTTTCTGGAAAATTCTTTGTTTTTATCCGCGCAAATCGTTATATCAAATTGATGGCTATCCATGTTTTGCAATAACTCAAACAGATATTTAACATCACCCCCCACGATTTCACAATGACCCGTGTAATAGAATAAACGTTTTTTTTTGCGCACAACAGAAGATATCATAAAAAAACTGCCTCGCTATTTCCGGACGACATTATTGATTTTCTATCGTGGCAAAACATACCGTCTCTGTTAAATTGTAGTATCGATGATCTATATAAATATTATAACGGGGGTTTAATTTTTTAATGAGCAACGGAATAGCATACAGATGATCTGCTTTATGATAAATACTAATCGCCAAGTCAGGGCCAAAATCCCTAATAACATTTTGAGCCCCCTTTAATGCTTCCACTTCACCTCCCTCTATATCCATTTTAATAAAATCGACCCCCTGGAGACCATTTTCTAATACAAAATCATCAATAGAATAAACCTTAATCGTTGTTTTTCCCTGCGCATTAATACTAGAGGCCGTTGATCCAGTCACATCAGACTCGTTGATATCAAACGCAACCTCACCCGTACGACTCCAAATACCGGCCTGAACAGGCACAATATTTTTATAAATCTCTGATAACCGCACATTATCTTGATGCACTTTTTCTTGCGGTTCGAATGCATAAACAACACCATGGGGTGAAAAATATGAAAACATAATAGAGGTATTATTATAGGCGCCAACATTTAAAATAATCTTTTTGTGACGCGGGGACACCTTATCATGATATGAATAAGGATCCAACGCTATCTTAAATGCAACATTCTCTCGAAGAGAGAGCGGCATTATCTTATTCAAGGTAGCACCATAGCCCATAGCTTTTTTCTCATATTCTTTTTGTGTTGTTAAATCAGTAGGCAATTCAAGAATTTCGGGGGAAAATGCTAGCGCTCTCGCCTTGATTAATTTCACATAGACATCTCTCGAACACACATCTGATAGAACATCAAAAGCCTCCTGAAATAACCGCTTATTTTTCTGAAAGAAATGGTAAAACTCTAATCCAAATCCATCATAATAAAACTCATGATCTAGCATCAAAATGTGATCAAAAAATAAAAAATTTTTATAGTACTTCATTCCATAAATACGCATCAAATATCGTGCTACTTCTATTTCGTGGTAAGAAGCAATAACCATCACGTATGTTTCAAGATTAATTTCATTGATATGGCATACCGGCACATGATCCAGTCTCTTATCAATTATTTTATATTGATCATATTCAACAAAAGCAGAAACATTTTTTTTATACTTTGTCTCCAACAAACATTTAACTTTTATAGCTAAGGCTCCTGTACCAAAAATTATAAAATTATCTTGGTCGCGCATCAATTGCGCAATATCAACAAGTGAATATGGCGGCAAGTCTATATCAAAAGAAATTTTAATTGCAGGGGCTATATTCATTTTATCAATCCACTGCCGCTGATTCTTTTTCTCTCATCAACTCTTTAGGGTGAATGAGCGCACGCAAAGAACCCTTTTTTTTGCGCATCAATAGCAATTGTGAGTCGGAAATTTGTTCGGGAAATTTATAGTTTTTATATAAATTGCCTAAAATAACCGTACGGCCACGCACTATGTTTTTTTTATATTGATACCGCAGCCTCATCTTTTGCAAAAGAAAATGCATATAAATTATCTGGCATAATATAAAATACAAAGGCCGCCGTGGCAGCACCATCATAAATCGACTAGACAATATCAGGTTCAAAAATAGCCGAACAGCGCTCAAAATACCAAGGCGGGGTCTCACCAAAATATCCCACAGTGACCTTCCTTTCAAATTTTTAATTCCCTGTTTAATCGGCTGTATTAATCGATACTTATATGTATCACGATTATTCATGCCATGAATAGCGATTGATGTCTCATCATGAAAGGAATATTGCTTATTTTTTCTTGCTAATTTATGCCAAGCACGAAACGCCTCCAATTTTAACATCATATCCCAAAAAACAATGGCACTCATCGGCGAACCATTTAAATTAATATAATTTTCTTTATTGGCTCCTTTGTCAGAAACAGAGATTAAATAAGATTCTTGCGCATCCATTGACGATCCAATGACACCAACCTGTAAACTATATTCATAAAGAGGAGTTCCTGGTAATGCAAATGCGTAAAAAATTGATGTTCGAGATACTTCTAGTAATGAATATCCTTGCAAATAGGACAATTCGCCAATTAATTCACCCGTTGCTCTAACGGTCTGATCCGTTTCACCCGGCATACCAACCATTACTGCCATCGGCGAATAGACTCCATACTGTACACAATATTTTATTGCCTGCCTAACATCATCCGCAGAAAATCTTTTTTCCATAATGTCCAATATTTTTTGACTGCCGGATTCGACTCCAAATTTCAAACCGCAACAACCCGCATCGTGATAAAACTTCACATCATCCACTGTTACATTGTTACAGCGTACCCCGCTACATATCCATAATAAATTATATTTATTAAATAGCTTAACAACTTCATAGGTATGTCGCTTATCCGCACCAAAATTTTCATCCATCACATGAACAAAGCCAACATCATACTTTTGAACCAATAGCTGCAAGTGCTCCTCTAGCTTGGTTAAACTAAATCGATGCAATTTTCTCGAGCCTCTCTGGCAAAATGTACATTGCGCAACACAACCTTTAGAGATCCAAAACGCTGCGCATTTTATACCTCGGCCTTTTTCAAATGATCGCACATCACGCGAAAACCAATCTGAACGCAACCCATCACGAAAGTAATTGCTGCCTAAATGCGGTTGATCCTTGCAACCTGCAAGCAGGATATCATAATCAGGATAACACATAGCATCATCAGGAATAGATTCACCCTCTCCATTAGCAATAAACTGACCATTATCTTCCAAATAAGCTACCCCGGGGATCATGGATAACACTGAAGTAACTTTTTTACGCTGAAATTTTTTAACATAATCCAGAAATTTTACAAAAGGAATTTCGCCATCACCCCTCACGCAAATATCGACTTCCGTTTTATTTAAAACCACTTCAGCAGAAGCGGATAAATATCCTCCCATTACAATCCATGAATTGGGACATACCTCTCTCGCAATAGAGGCTAGCGATTTAACTGAAGAATAGCTAGTGGACACCACCGCACTGAGACCAATAACAGTAGGTTGCGTTTTCTTAAAATATTCCTTGATAGCCGCATCGGACAAATCAAGCATATCAATATCAAGAAAATCACAGGTTGAGGCATCATAACCAGAACGCCTCATCCAATGAATAATAGAGACGATCGCTATTTTCGGATACATCGGCAATTGATCCGCGTTTCGAGGCGCTCCGCGATCAAGCGGTACAGTACAGAGCAAAACCTTCATAAACCTATCCCCCCACAAAAGATCGTCAAATTATAAACGGATCCTAAAAAAAATCCATGATAATTTTTTCAGCAATGAACAAAGTTTGCCCGGCCTGATAGCCCAATCACCTACAACCGTTTTTTCCAAAAAACTTCTTCATGATACTGCTCACACTTCTTGTTCTTTAAGCTGGGCAGAAAAATTATCCCATAAAGACATATCAGAAGATCTAGGACATTTTATATAATCATCTATGTAGCGGTTATAAATTTCTGAATTAACATACATTAACGATTTTATATCCAATTCTCTCGAATAATCATCCATATTAATTAATGCCGCCTTTAACGCCGTTGCACATTTTTCTATATTAGAAAAAGTTGCATACCCCTTGAATGAATTCATCGTCAAAAAAATCATGGGCTTATTATATAATATTGCAAAACTAATTGAGGTGCTTTCATGCGTCAGCACCAACATGCTTTTTCGCACCAACGCACAGGTCTGCCATTTTATAACCTCTCTATCCCCGAAACAATCTGCATGCCGAACATAATCAGACGTTGGATGCGCGGCAATAACAATATGGTAGTTATATTTTTCTTCTAAATAGGAAAAAAAATCTCGCAGCCTAGAATAATATGATGCCGGATCAATATTACGCTCCTCTCCTGTAAACAATGTATCATGATGATAAGGCACATTAGTATCCAAAAAAACACATAATGAATCGTCATTCACCCACTCTTTTTTATTTTCCAATAAAAACAAATCGTAATCACGGGAATGCGACGGACAAATCAACGTGCTTTTATTAATGGGCAATTGATCAGAATATCCTTTGTTTCCAGCTACTAACACAATATAGGCTGGATCAATACCTATCCACGTACAGGGGAGTTTTCTATAAAATAACGCCGCCAAACGCGAAAACAAAGGCGCTCGCAATTTATCCTGACAATATGCTTTAAAGTTTTTATAACATTTTTTTTCAGCAACCGCAGGGAGCGCAGGGCCACATAAAATAAAAGAATATTTTACATGATAGGTTGAAAGCGCTCGATATATAAAATAATTTGAAATATCGTAAGGGACTGTCGAGATAACAAGCACATCATTATTCATTTCAGAAACAGCTTTTATATATTCTTGTCTCGTATTTATAAAAACACACTTTTTGGTAATTTCCTGATTCACCGACTGATCCGAAGGAGGCACATGTGGATATATCAATTTAATCAAACACCAAAATTCTACCTCAAAACCATTTTTTTCTAACTCAACAACACCAAATCGTTTATATTCTATTTCATTAAAATAAGTTGTTAAAAATATTATACCCTTTCGAATTTTCATATTTACCACGCCGCCCAGCCACCATCCACCAATAAATTTTGCCCCGTCACATACAACGATAGATCTGTTGCGAAATAAGCAATCGCCCCTTTTAAATCTTCTTCCGTCGCCATTCTTTTTAAAGGTGTTTTTTTGATATAACGCTCACAAAAATCTTTCGGCTGATGGCGAAAAATTCCACCCGGCGAAATCATGTTTACGCGAATATCCGGCGCTAACACGGTGGCTAACCAACGCGTTAATTGAAGTAAGCCGCCCTTACTTGCCGCATAAGCGGCGGGATTGCCCAGGCTCCCTCCCTCATACAAACTCATATCCGGCCCTAAAACGCCATAAATGGAACCGATATTAATCACAACACCCTTCGTCGCTTTTAACAAATCCACACAAGACTGGATCAACGCAAATGGCGCTGTTAAATTGACTTCCAATGCGCGGCGCCAAGTATCCACACGCTGTTCCTTGAAATCAGCCACCCATCCTTTTAAATTGGACGCCCCTGTAAACGCAGCATTATTCATCAAAATATCTAAACGGCCAAATTGCTCTTCAATAATCGGCATCACCTGGTCAAGAAAATGAGGATCCTCCAGATCAACTGCGATCGCAACAGATTGAACAGCATATTTGTCTTGAATCAATTGAGCCGCTTTTTCTGACGCATTTTTATCGCTATCTAAAATTATAATATGCGCACCTAATTCAGCCAAGGTTTCTGCCGCCATACGACCCACATGACCCGCGCCACCCGTAATCAATGCCACACGACCAACTAAATTCATCTGTTCATGTATCGTCATTGCCTAGACTCCTTCATCAACATTTCCGCTATTTTGAAATCCAATAGCGTATCAATATCAATTGCTCTTTCAGCGGGAATAATTACCGAACGAACGCGCCCTTCAAATATACTTGTCGTGTTCAATATAAAATCCGGCTTTGCCACGTAAGCCACCGTCGTCATATCGTAAAGCATCGGCGCCGCTTGACGATTATAAACGACATCATCTCCTTCGCAAACTAAATGCGAAAAGCCATCGCGATCCATCTTTACCATATTAAAATAGGGATTACGCTCTGCTTTCTTAACGGTCACAACAATATCGGTATCTGTATTTGATAAAAGGTTAATGCATTTTTCCACATCTTCCACGTTTCGTAGAGGCGCCGTTGCGGGAACGCTCACAAACACATCAAATGCATTGCATTTCTGCATAAACCGGATCGCATGTTGCCACGCTTGCCACTCTGAACTATTATCTTGTGCCAATTCTTTTGGTCTCATAAAAGGGACTTCTGCGCCATACTGTTTAGCAACCGATGCAATCTCCTCATCATCGGTCGACACCATGACACGACTAATCGATGGACACGCCAGCGCCGTTTCAATTGAATATACAATCAAAGGCTTTCCATTGAGCAATGTAATATTTTTTCGTGGAATGCCTTTTGAGCCTCCGCGCGCAAAAATAAATGCAAAGCAATTCAATGCTTTCATAATGCCACAACTTCTCGTATTTGATTTGACTTTTTTGCAGCCAAAACGATCTTTAAACTTTCCAACGCATCCACTCCTGTTACCATCGCAGGACATCCATTACTAATAGAATCAAAAAAATGTTTTATTTCTTGTCCATACATTTCATTTCTATCCTCTGCCCCGCAAAAACTCTGCGAAAATTCTTGTTTTTCAGACTCAACAACTAGTCTATCTTCAACACCGTCCCAAATTAATATGCCCAACGCACCCACAACCTTACACATGCGACAAGCGGTACGTTGTAACATATCAAGATGGATATTAACCATTAAATTCTTTTCAAACGTTAAAAATACATCCGCGTTATCTTCTACATCAATCTCCAATGAACCACTCGAGATCAATCGCGCAAAAACCTCGACAGGTTTGCCCAATAGCCAACAAACATAATCTAACTCATGACTGAGCTCCAACAAAACACCGCCACCCATTTTCTGTTGCGCCGACACCGTTTTGCGATAATCCACCTCTGGCCGCCAATCCGGCAAATATTGCCCCGTATTAACCTGCACGGACAATATATCACCTATTGCTCCGCTCTTTATGAGCTCTCTCGCACGATTTAAGGTCTTTGAAAAGCGAAGATTATATCCAACCATTAAAACTAATTTTTTCTCTTGGCAAATGGTGATGAGGGTTTCCACGTCTGTTAATGTATTAGACAACGGCTTTTCAATAAACAAATGAATGCCATTTTTTGCCAATTGCCATGCAACCGAAACATGATAAACCGCTGGATTACACAAAACAGCCGCCATTGGTTTTAATGCAATTGCCTCATTCAGATCATACACAACTTTATCAATATATTGCGTCACAAAATCTTGATCATGCTCGGTCGCTGCATGTCGACAAACAACAATATACGCATCAGGAAAAAGCGCACGAAGATTTTTCACATGCCGCTTGCCGATACTGCCCAAACCGACAACTAATATAACTGGTTTATGTATGTTTTCTATCATGATACAAGGGTTCACCTTCTTCAAGATACTTATTGGATGAACTGGATAAACTGCGAAATCGTTTGAATCATATAATCCAAAAGAAAGCTCAATATCTCATAAAAAATACAAAACAGTCAAGTTCCCCTCCCATTCAAATAAATGAGCAAACATTGCCCTGCCCGTCTTCACCCCTAAACCAAAGAAATCATCCATATACTCCGTATAGAAGCTAGCATTTTCATATCAACTCGATACAATAAATATAATGTGAAGATTTCCCCGCGGCTTGCCGCGTGGGACTTTTCGCTTGGGGATTCTCAAGGGGAGCGGGCGAACGCTCCCCTTGAGTCGCCGTTCGCGCGGCTTTGCCGCGCAGGCGATCAATAAAAGAAATAAAAATACCCCGTCTGCTTGCAGCGGGGATTTTTATTACACAGGAGGTTTCGACATGCATGATCTATTTAAGAAAGCCATATTAGTACTTTTGCTCGCCACGACAAGTGGTATTCTTTTGGCTGCCTCCACCGATTTAATCAACGATAATCAATCCAGCTATCCAACGTGGCACGCCATAGTACAGCTCGGCTATGCACGCGCCGATTACTCCAAGAGTTGGCTCACCCATAAACCCGGATTTACCTCAGTAACAAGCACCGATAAAGCGGGCTACAGCGCACGTTTTGGCGCCGGCTATGATTTTAACTCCTATTTCGCCATTGAAGCAGGTTATTTGTATCTATCCAAAATCATGTTTAATAATATTAACAACTCAAAAAGAGATGCAGGCTTTAGAGAACAAATTATTGATCTCGTCGCCAAAACCTCTTTACCTGTATGGCGAAAAAAGTTCGGGCTATTTATCAAACCGGGCATCGCCTATATGTATCGTAAAGAAGTCACCGTCGACAGCCTCTCACTCAATAGCCAGTCAAATGGTGGCACCTATGTACCCACAATAGGTGCAGGACTTTACTGGAATGTTTCACCTCATTTCTATACCGACATCAGCGCACAATATTACGCAAGTAACCATGATTTTAAATCGGTAAAATTTGTGGGCTTAGGCCTGGGGTATATCTTTTAAATGATCATCCCACCGATATGGAATTTCCTGAGTATTTTTATCTAAGCGATCAACCTCATTTGGGTCGTGCGGCAAAGAAGCGCCATTAACAATTAACGAATTTCCATCGAATAAATTTTCAAAACCATACCAAATCATTGGCGGAATTTGAATGAGGCCATAACAATCAATACCTGTAACTATTTCCTGAACCCTATTATGGGTAGAAGAATTCGGACGATTATCAAATAATACTAATTTAATTTTGCCTATCGGAACGGCATAATGTTGCACCATCTTATGATGACGCCTCCAGGCTTTGATCGTCGTGCCTTTGACAAGCGATGCGTACACTTCTCTGACGGCGGATAATTGCATATCACTCAAGATATGCATAACCATCCCCCGCTCATCCGTGAATTGTTTGAGTGGTGTAACACAGACCCCATCGATCATGGGTTGATTTACTTCTATTGCACCCAAAATCGACCTCGTTCTTTTGCTAAATTCACATATTTTTCAATTTGAGCATTCGTCATCTCTATCATGTTCTCTTTAGAAGACCGATAATAATCACTATACCATTCTCCCGTAAACACTATCGCCTCTGAAAAACTTAATGTGGCAGTCCAATCAAGTCGCGCCAATGCTTTATCACAACATAATTTCAACAATCCCGCCTCACAGCCTTGCACTTCGCAATTAAATAATGTTGAATGCGCAGACTCGCCCCATACGTTACTCAACCCTTTCACTAACTCGCCTACGGTTAAATATGTTTCTGACAACGGACCAAAGTTAAATGCCTCGCCGATTACATTTTTATTTTTTGCATACAACCGCGCACCCAAATCCAAATAACCACTCAACGGATCTAGCACATGTTGCCAAGGTCGAATGGCATTAGGTCGTCGCACCTCGACGGTTTCTCCTTTAGCCCACGCACGCATACAATCGGGCACAATGCGATCCTTAGACCAATCTCCTCCACCAATAACATTACCCGCTCGCACTGATACCAGCGCCTGATTTGAATCTTGATAGAACGAACGCCCATAAGCACTAATTGCAATTTCAGCACACGCCTTCGATGCACTATAAGGATCTTTTCCTCCCAACGCATCTTTTTCACGATAACCGTATTCCCATTCTACATTTTCATAACATTTATCGCTGGTAATGAACACTCCGGCCACAACGGAATCAATATGACGTATCGCATCTAACATATTAACTGTCCCCCCTAAATTAACATCAAATGTTAACTTGGGTTCTGCCAACGATGTACGCAAGATTGGCTGCGCCGCTAAATGAAAAACAATTTCCGGCTGAAAATCTGCCATCACCTGGGATAATCGATCAATATCTCTAATATCGTCCCTATAATCTTGTCGTATTTTTTCCTTTAAATGAAGTAATTCATACAAAGACGGTTGAGAGGGAATATCGACAGAATAACCGGCTACATCCGCCCCTAGATTTAACAACCATTGCGTTAACCAGCTCCCTTTAAACCCGGTGTGACCAGTAACAAAAACGCGACGATTTTTATATACATTATTAAACATATAAAACAAGCTCCTGTTTCACACAACTCATAAATCATCAACTTATTCAGCATACAGCTGAATAACATCTTCTAAAAGGTTGGAACATCTATTTGCGCACGTTTAAAATCTTCCATCTTACCCATATCCAACCAATATTCATGTATGGGAAAAGTCACTATCAGCTTGCCCTCTTGAATCAACCGATTAAACAATGTCGGCATATCAAAGTTATTTTTTCCATGAATACTATTAACGATCTCTGGCGACAATACATAAATACCTGCGTTAATAAAAAATTGATACGACGGCTTTTCAATAATTTCCGTAACCGCATGTCCCTCTATCTGAACGGTTCCATAAGGCACCTGCATACCATATTCCCGTACACACATCGTCACCGCGGCTTTTGAATCTAAATGAAACTGTAATAATTGTCGAAAATTAACTTTTGTTAACACATCTGCATTCATTACAATTAAAGGCTGAGATATTTCTGGCAATAACCCCAAGGATCCGCCCGTTCCTAGTGGCTCCTCTTCTTCAAGATACTTAATATCAACGCCAAACTGCTCACCCGTGCCAAAATAACTTTTCACCATATTCAATTTATAATGCAGAGACATAAAAAATCTCTGAAACCCATTCAATTTAAACTGTTGAATAATATTTTCTAAAACAGGACGTCCACCAATTTTCAATAACGGCTTAGGACAATCATCCGTCAATGGTTTTAATCGCGTCCCAAAACCACCCGCCATTAAAAACACCCAATTCGTATTTTTAGCCTCGCGACGCAAATAGGGTGAGATTTCTACGTCAATCATGCATTGATTTTCATCCACAATCGGCACACAACGTATCGACTGTTCTTCCATCAGAGTAACCAACTCGGCGACATCTATATTGCGCATTGCCATCATCGGCTGACCATTCATCACGGAACAAACAGGCTGATCCAGCGTGACATGTCGCAATAAACCACGACGCACATCACCATCCGTCACTACGCCCAATAATTTTAAATCATGATCGACAACAAACACGGTGCCCAGAGCACCCTGATTAATCACGCGAATGGCGTTTTCTAATGTACAATCTGGATTAACTATAAGTTTTTTCCATTTTATTGCTTCCATCAAACATCCTACTATATAAGTTCTTTCGCGGGCACACCTACCACTCGCACAAAAGAAGGCACATCGCAAATAACAACAGAACCAGCACCCACTAAACTGCTTTCACCAATATAAATATTTTCAATCACAACCGCACCAGTACCAATATGTACATTAGCACCAATATGCACACCCCCAGACAGTACCACGCCAGGCGCAATATGAACAGAAGAGCCAATCACACAATCATGATCAACAGATGCGCGGGTATTTATGATGGCATTTTTATGCACAATCACCCCCGCCTGAACAACCGATCCAGCCATAATTTGCACGCCCTCATGCATGACAACGGACGAACTCACTATCGCTGATGGATGACAAAGCACTGGAAATTGATATCCCATACGAGAAAACTTCTCAAAAATCTTACCATGAAGAGAATCAGAACCCACAGCGCCAATGCCATTCGCCAAACAAACTTCTTTGGGGGAGAACTCAGACAACATCTCATCTGAACCAATAATATTTATACCCAAAAGACTGGATCCGATTTTATTTTTATCGATATCAACAATGCCAAGCACTTCAAAACAATCCAATCGTTGAATCAAATCAACCACAACCTTCGCATGTCCGCCGCCGCCCAGAATAATTATTTTTTTTTTCATAAAACAATTTCTTCCTCTGGCTGATATGCTCTGTCCGCACGGCTGCCTAATAAATCCCAAAAATGAAAAGGAGATACGCCAACGCCTGGGCGTTTGATGGTTAGATTTTCGCTACTAAAAACATCACCCTTTCTAATCAGTTTCAACGCAACAATGCTTTTACGCACAATGGTAACATTTTCTTTTTCAGACGCTGTAATTTGTTTATTTGCATCACCTAACATCTTTTCAACTTCTCGAATAGCCGTTACCATACTAGAAAACTCACCGGGCTCTGAAGACACTTTATGATCTGGCCCCGACATTGTTTTGTCTAAAGTAAAATGCTTTTCAATCACTTGAGCACCCCGCGCAACTGCGGCAATAGCCGCACTAATGCCAACAGTATGATCTGAATATCCAACCATCTAACCAAATTCTTTATGCATCACATCCATGACGCGCAAATTTACATCTTCAAGCGGCGTTGGGTAGGCAGAATTACAATGCAACAACATCACCTTTTGCTTTAACAGCGCTTTTACCTGCGCAGTTTGATAGGCTTTTTTAAAAGCTCGCATGCTCGGCTGCACATGCAAATTTAAATATCCAAAGGCTAACACACTTAAAGCATTTTCTATCTCCAACAATGCTGACATTCCTGTCGATACAATCACATCACACCGTCTCTGAGCAATAGCCAACAATAATGGCGCGTTCGTTATCTCACCCGAACCTAATTTGACTTTTTTAACGTCAAAATTATCGACCAAAAAATCCAGACTTTCAACATCAAAAATCGAAAACAAAATTTCGATCGATTTCTCTCGACAATAATCCATGATCGCTGAATAATCCGACTCAGCCAATTCCAATCGTTTTAACATAGCAAATTGAGAATCATCTTTCGTCTGTTGATAGGCCGCCTTTGGCGCATGACGCGTTACTAGTCGCGACGCCTTAAACGCCTGAAATTTCACAACATCCGCACCCGAAGCAATCGCCGCATCAATTAATTTTTTAGCTAAATCTAAAGAGCCATTGTGGTTCACCCCAATTTCTGCAATTATTTTTGTTTTCGCTATTTCAGACATCGTAAAAACCTTTTTTTAAATTCTTTAGATTAACTCGCTTTAAAATATTTTTTATTTCTTTACTGGCATTGCCCTGCCCTAACGCATTTTTATCCATCTGCTGACATTTCCGTTGAGCCAATTTTGACAACGCTTTCTTAATCGCCATTCGTATCGAATGTTCGTCGTCGGAACAGTTAATAACATTATCAAACATCAGTCGCCCTATTTGTCGCGAACCAATATTGACCACCGGCAATTTAGACGATGGCGCCTCGATCACGCCACTCGATGAATTTCCGATCATCAACCCCGCATGCTTCATTAAGGAAAAATATTTTTGAGCTCCAAGCGCCGCATAAATTTTCGCAGATTTATGTTGTTGTGTGAATTTTTTTAATGCTTTGAAAATTTTTGTATGCTCGGCATCGGCATTGGGTATCGTAAAAATATATTGCAAATTAAATTTTTCCAATGCTTTTAATAAACTCTTAATGTGACGATCCGCCATGCCCTTTTCCAACGTCACCGGATGATAGGTTACTAAAGCAGTATTTTTATCAATGGGAAACCCCATCTGCGCCTCAAGCGCTTTTTTGCTCAATAGTTTTGTACGCTTAACATGATCCAAGCCCACCGCCCCCACGCGGAATACTCGCTTAGGATTTTCACCTAATTGAACAACGCGCTTCGCATATTGTTTATGCGCCACAAAATGCCAATGCGCCATTTTAGTAATCGCATGACGAACGGCGTCATCATAGGCGCCTTCTGTCACTTCCCCGCCATGAATATGCGCAATCGGAATCCGCATAAACAGTGCCGCGCTGGCGGCCGCAAACGTTTCAAATCGATCGCCCAATAACACAATAACATCGGGCTTTAATTTCTTATAGGCATTTGTACAACCCGCCACACCTACACTAACAGCCTTAGTAACCGCCTCCTCTTTATCAGAGGATAAATTCATTTTCACCTTGGCATCAATTTTAAATCCATCTTGTACAATCTGTTTATAAGTGAATCCAAATTTTTCTTCAAGATGCATCCCCATGACAACTATTTGCAATTTCAGTGACGGGTCTTGCTGTATCTCTCGCATTAACCAATACAACAACCCATAGTCGGAACGTGCACATGTCATCACTAATATTTTTCGCACACCGGCTCCTCACTTAAACAAACACTGCTCGGAATATTAATTAATCGAGCGGCAACACTCTTCGCGCCAGATAAATCCATGTGCGGACAACGTTGATACATCGGCAATGTATTCATCAATTCCCACACCGGTCTTAGAAAAATATTATTCTTACAGGCTAACTCTAAAACGTCATTGCGATGATGTTGAGCGGCATCGCTCAACAATATAGCATTTAACCAACAATTGCTCTTAGCCTCTTTCGGCTCTTCCACAAACCGACATCCGTTATAATTTTCAAATATTCTTTTATACCTTTCCATCAACTGACGTTTTTTCTGCAGAAACTCAGGTATCTTTTCTAACTGCGCGCATCCCAGCGCCGCATTAATATTCGGCAAGCGATAATTATAACCGATACAATCATAATCATATTTCCAATGATGCGGCAATTTAGCCGTTGTCGTGATATGCTTCGCTTTTTTAGCCACGTCTTCATCATCGGTGATGATTGCCCCGCCGCCGCCCGTCGTAATAATTTTATTTCCATTAAAACTTAAGGCGCCAGCAAAACCATGATGACCCACGTGTTGACCTTTATAAAAAGAACCCAATGCTTCAGCCGCATCTTCAATCAATGTCAAATGATAGCGGTCACATAAAGCAATCGCCGTATCTAAATCCACCGGATGACCAAACGTATGCATTACACATAACGCACGAATCGGTCGCTTTGTGATTTTATTAAAACAGACATTGTTTTTAATTTCTGTGATCTCAGATAAATAACGTTCCAATTTTTCAAAGTCGATGTCTAAATGAGATTCTTCACTGTCAATAAAATGAGAAATACCACTGCAATATGCAATCGCGTTACATGTGCCAATAAATGTCAACGCCGGCACTAACACTTCATCATTCGGCTTAACACCTGCCAACAGAAAAATAATATGCAATGCCGCAGTACCATTCACCGCAACCACACAATATTTTGCGCCGGTATAGGCCGCTAGATCCGATTCAAATCGATCAACAAATTTTCCACCCGAAGAGACCCATCCTGTATCCAGACATTCTTTAACATAGCGCCATTCATTTCCAACGAACAGAGGCTCATGCAACGCAATACTCGCCTGATCCCTTGGCAAGCAATTTTTTAACGTTGTAATAAACAAATGAGGATCAAACAACATATTGCCCACATTTATAATGTTTAAGATTTTCTGAACGCGAGAACCATTCAATGGTTCTCAGCAACCCTTTCTGCAAGCCCTCTATACCAGCATACGCCGGCGTCCAATCTAATAATGCTTTTGCTTTAGCGTTATCTGCCCATAATCGCTCAACCTCACTCTTTTTCGGCCGCACCCTCTGCTCATCTGCAATCAACGTGATTTTTTTATTCATACAAGCAGCAATCAGCTTAACAAGATCGGCGATAGAAATTTCATAATTACTGCCAATATTAACGACTTCACCCATCACGCGATCAGATTCCGCCATCGCAATAAATGCATTTGCCGTATCGCCCACATAATTAAAATCTCGCGTCGGCGACAAAGAACCTAATTTAATCTCACTCGCTCCTGACGCAATTTGCGTAATAATCGTCGGAATCACTGCGCGCGTCGATTGACGCGGCCCATACGTGTTAAAGGGGCGTATCACGCTCACCGGTGTACCAAACGCGTTATAAAAAGACAGCGCCAACTGATCCGCTCCGATTTTCGTCGCCGAATACGGCGACTGCCCTTGCAAAGGATGATCTTCCGTTATAGGAACAAACTGCGCCGTTCCATAAACCTCACTGGTTGACGTATGAATGATTTTTTCAACCCCAGCGTCTCTTGCCGCCTGCAAAACATTTAACGTTCCTTTAATATTGGTATCCACATAAGAATCCGGCGAATAATACGAATACGGAATACCAATCAATGCGGCCAAATGCATGACAATTTGACAATCTTTAACGGCATGGCGCACACCATTTGGATCACGCACATCGCCGACAAACACATCAAGGTTATTTTTAGTGGCAGCCGGCAACGCATCTAACCAGCCCCAACTATTAAAAGAATTATATAAAACAAATGCCCGCACATCATAATTTGACGCGATGAGACGTTCCACCAAATGCGAGCCAATAAAGCCATCGGCACCAGTTACTAATATTTTTTTATTATTCAGTTTCATAACCCTTCTCTTTTTCATATGGCAAATCCACCGTGCCATATAAATATTTTTCTGCAAAATGTCGGCCGATGCGACCGTTAAAATATGTTTTAGTGAGTGCTCGGTAAGCGTTTTCCAAGTGCTTAGTATGATAAGTCTCATTGCTAATCCAGCGTAACACAGCTTGAATAAGCTTTTTCTTGAATATTACTTGCGCATCTGTTTCTTTTTGCATATTCTCTAAGTTTTCACACATTTCTTTTATCGCTTCTTGAATCTCCTTTGAAGAATTATCATGTAAGGTATAGCGTTGATTAAATTGATGAATTTGATGAGAATCGAATGCTCCATTAATGCCAATCTCCTGCTTAAAAATTTCATTATAAGTCAAAAATCGTTTTTGTTCATTAGAAAAAACATGCTTATAAATATAGATATCTGACGTTTTATAGGGCTGAACAAAAAGATAATCCGTCACATTTACCGCCAAAACAGGAACACCCAATAAAAAAGCCGCATCCAATATTCCTGAATTTGTTCCCAAATAAAATTTACAATTTTTTATTAAAAATAAATCCATCAACTCGGATTTATAGACTGTATTTGGATAATCTATATAATACTGATGGTATCCCAAATCCACTGAATCTCCCAGGCGAATGACCTGAAACCCTGCGGCTTTTAGACATTTCAAACCTTCAATATAATTTTCTATATTTGAATTACGATAAGAAGAATACGAAGAATCATTATAGTAATGCTGTGTCCGTATATGCAAACAAACATAGGGCTTGTTTCGATGAATCCCCAGATGTTCCATTGTTTTTTCACAATATAATTGATCCTCATCACAAAAATATAATTTCTGTTTTTTTTCAAGAAAATATTTCCAATCAATATTGCTCACGCTAGCGGAATCAAAATATTTTAATACGTTGACATTAAACAAATCCTTGCAGCCACACCCTATAAATTGCAAATTGAGTTCTCTTAAAATCTTTAATTTACATAAAATCGCACGGCCAGCAAACCCTATAAAAAACATGACCCCATAATAACAACCAATGACCTCATCAATCCAGAAGGGAGGCTTGCCCAAAAAAACTCCTGCCAATCTATAGACTGCACCTCTTTGTACATAGCGAAATTTTCTTTTAAAAATAGAGCTAAACGGTATGCGTTTGCGAACGAATAAAATCTGTTTATTTTGTCTCTCCGCCTTAAACAAGGCGTATAGAATTTTTTCACAGAGATTGCCAATAACAATATCATAATCTGCAACAAAAATAAATTTTTTTTTATGCACCATTTCTTTTCCTTGCTCAACCTCAATATCCAACAATAATAATATTTCTAGCTATCCCCATATAAATAACTTGCCGCGAACTCTTTACCCACTCGACCATTAAAATATGTCTTAATTGCCACCCTACATGCATTTTCCACATGAGGCGCATAGTGCTCTTCCCTCATCCAACGATAACTACATTGATTCAGCTCTTCTTTAAACTTCTTCTGAACAACTGTTTCTTCAGATAGGCACACCAAGTTATTTAACATTTCTTTCACCGCGTCCGCAATCTCTTCTGACGTATTTTCAATCAATTTGTATTCTTTATTAAATCTTTCAAAAACGCTAATATTACAATTAGTATGAATAATATCACCCGCTATCTGGAAAGCTTCATGAAAAGATATTATTTTTTTCTGAACACAAGAAAAAATACGCTTGTAAATAAAAAGATCGACAGATTTATAGGGTCGCACAGATAAATAATCAGAAACATTAACCGCTAACGTAGGTGCCCCTAACAAAAGTGCCGTATCCAAAATCCCCGAATTGGTTCCCCAAAAAAACCGGCAATGTTTGATTAAAAATAAATCCATCAATTCTGATCGAAAAGGCGTATTAGGGTAATCAATATAGTAGTCTTCATGCCCCAAAGGAACTGAATCACCCAGTCTAATAACGACTCCCCCTAAAGACCGTATATACCTCATCGCCTCTATATAATTTTCTATGTGTGAATTTCTATGATAAGAACTATGATCGCCATGATAATGACCTGTCCTAATATGTAAACACACATACCACTGCTCTGGATGAACGCCTAAGCGATGCAATATCGCCTGACATTTAGCCTCATCCTGAGGATATAATGAAATTTTTTGATCCTTGTTCAACAAAAAAGCCCAATCAATTTGTTGTATTGAATTCACATCAAATGTCGCATCTAAATTGATATTAAATAAATCTTGATATTCACGGCCTACTAACTGTAGTTTCATGTTTTCAATCAACCTCAATTTCCATAGAATCGACTGGCTAATAAAATTAATCCAAAATAAAAATCCATAATACAGCCCCACTATTTTAATAATACAACAATCTTTTGTAATCAGAAAAGGGCTCCGCAATCTATATACCCCACGCAATTGCCTGCGTGTAAATATTCTCCCTAAAAATCTATCACAAAATATCCATTTTCTAACAAGTTTGACTTTCTTATTTAATCTTTCTCCTTTTAACAAGGCATAAAATAAATTTTCCGAAAAATTACCAATATTAAGGTCGTCGTATAATACCAGTATAAAACTTTTTTTACTCATGCAATCCCCTTGCCTCTATCTGGGCAAGCGCGTAACTTTCTAACGTACCAATATCTCGATGATATACGTCGTTATGGAAAGTATTGATATGCCCGATAAATCTAGGAATCACTTCTGTACTAAAATCAATTTTTTCTTTTTTTAACCCCGCCAAAAATTTTAACACATTCGATGAAATAATATAAACCGCCCCGCTTGCTAAATGACTGGGGGGGCTTTTCACCTTTTCATAAAAACCAACGACAATATTATTATCATCCAACTCAACCACTCCGCACGATGTCGGATTATCTGTCTTAAAGGTCATCATTGTCATATCAACATTTTTTGGCCGCTCATAATAGGAACGTACAAAAGATTTAAAATCACAGATACACAGATTATCTGCATGCGCCATCAATACATCATCACCACCAAAAAAATCTCTATTTTTATGTAACGTTCCGCCCGTTAACAATAATTCTTCTTCATAAACGGTTTTAATAATCGTTTTATATGGAGAATGATCAACAAACGCTTGAACTTGGTCAGCTTTATAATGCAGGTTAATTAGTATTCCTTGAGCCCCCGCAGCGACTAAATTTTCTAACCAATACGCTAATAAAGGTTTCCCATTGATAGGAACCAAGCATTTTGGCACGTAATCTGTAATCGGCTTTAATCTATTGCCAAAGCCCGCGGCTAATAATAGCGCTTTCATTTAACTCATCATCTCTTTTAGAATTTCTTCTTGTTGCAAGGGTAAATTGCCTAGTCGCCCCACCTGACAAGCCGCCACCAACGCGCCTACATAAGCGCTTTGCCAAATATCAGCGCCAGCAGCCAACCCTAAAGACGTTCCAACTAATAAGGCATCCCCACCACCCGCAACATCTTTGGGCGCTTTATTAAATACCGGCAATCGATCTGTTAATAAATCCGCGGCTGAATTTTGCATCTCATTAACAATCATGCCTTCTGCACCGAGAGTAATCACGATATTTTTCGGATGAATTTTCTGTCGCAATTTGTCCGCCAACACAATTAATCCTGATTCGAAATCTTTTACCGCCAAGCGAATTTCCCTTTCTGTCGGCGTAACTAATGACATGTTCTCAAATCGAGAAATATCCCCCATTTGTGAAGACGATTGACTATCCGCGGTCACAATAATATTGTGCCCCAATGCAAGCGCGGATACAGTCGCAATTAATTTTTTTGGCAAACATCCATAACTAAAATCAGAAAAAATTAATAAATCTATCTTATCTAAATGATGCCGAATATCTTCAATTATTTTTTCCTGCAACTCATTATCGATGTGATGCTGCTTTAATCGGTTGACTCTTAATAACGTCTTACCATTTGCTCGAAAACGCTGTTTATGCGTTGTTTCCCTTGTTTTATCTGTATATAAATGTGCATCAATATGATATTCATGCATTTTTCCTTCGACAAAATCAGATAACTTATCATCACCCAATATCGAATAAAAGCTCACCTGCGCTCCCAATCCAGCCGCATGTGCCGCGACAATGCCAGCACCACCCAAAAATTTATCCGATGAGATCGGAGTCACCACAATGGTAGGATCTTCTTGACTCATCCCGAGCGGATCACACATCACATATTCATCCACAATCGTATCGCCAATCACTAATACCTTCAGAGAAGAAAATTTCTTAACAAGTGCCGTTAAATCATTAAAATTAAAATTATGTCGACTCAGATAATCCAGTGGCTTCTCAATGCTGGATAATTCAAATCGACTAAATTCTTTTTTCAATAAATCCAATGAGGAAAAACGAATATCGCCCGAACCAAAAACCAGTTTCCCGCCATAAGACGCCAATACCGCTTCTTCAGGATTATGAACCACTTCAAATTCACTGCCTTTCACAACGATATGCGGTTTTAATTTCACAATAAAATCCGCGACACTGGATTGCAAGACAAAAACATAATCGACATAATGCGTGGCACTCAGCGCTTCTAATCGCAAATGCGATGGCAACAGAGTCTTATCAGCTATATCAGGCTCCAAGGCAACCACCAAGAAGTCCCCCAACCCTTTAGCAAATTTTAACAATCGAATATGTCCAGGATGCAGAATATTAAACCGACCCGACACTAAAACAATTTTACTATGGCGACCTTTAGATCGAATACTATCAATAACACCCTCATCATCTGTTCCGCACAATAGTGTTGCATCCATAGATCATTACATCATTAAATTAAACAAAGTTAACATGTTCGGGCTTACGAGAAACCATCCAAAGAAAATCATTAATCGCATGCGACCGACAATTACTATAACAAACCTTGTGAACGTCAAGCTTACTTACTTTATCGACCACTTCCCAATAACGATCACTCTCAATAATTTCCTTAAAGCTCTGCGTCGTCAGATCGCCCATGCGAAACTCTTCTTCTTTGAAATCAAAAAAAACGCCACAAGGATACAATCGACCTGTGCCGCTGGAATATAAAAGAAAGGGTGGCGCAAAACAGGTGTCATAATTTCGCTTCCCTTCATTTGTAATATGTGCCCATTTAATAATGACTTTATAAGCATCGGTACTTTTTGATTCCGCCTCTTTAAGCACACTTTCAAAGCTTGCGTATTTTCCTAATTGCTTATAAATACCCAAACCATTATCAACCGTATCGCTACATTGTTTAACGACAAAGTAATCAACGCCAATAGCTCGCCCTAACTCAGCAAGAGCAATCACTTGATCGACGTTGGTAGGCGTCAAAACCATCTGAATACCAATGGTCACGCTTAATTTATTTTCTTTTTTCGTCCTTACACAATGCTTCATACTATCAATCATTCGATTAAACATAGGACTATTATGTACACGCTGATAGCCTTCTTCTGAGGCGGCAGATAAATTAAATCGTATCCATTTTAAAGAAGATAACGCTTTCGCCCCTTTCTCTTCCAAATCAAATAAAACACCATTCGTTGCCAACGCAATATCAATTCCCGCCTTTGTCCCTTCTTCAATCGCATCATAAATATGGGGATTTAAGAGCGGTTCACCTTCGCCAATAAAGCCCATCGAACGAACACCACATTCTCCTGCGCTACGCATATAGTTTAACAATGCCTCTCTTGGAAAATATTGTTCCGCCCCTTGATTATATTTATTCCCCTGAAGGGTTCCATAACAATATTCACAATGAATATTACACCCCTTGCTTAAACCCACATCAATATGAATAGGCGTTATACGCTTTCCATCTAACCAAGCATTAACACGATCAAGATGCCAGTATAATTTATGACTACCCATTCTGTATGTATCTTTCATAGCGCTACTCCCCTTTTATTAAAACATTACAATAATCTTGAACGGCAGCCTGCCAACTGCGCAATTTTTTTATTTTGGACGAAGTAATGGGTGTGTTTAAATTTTTTTGCCCAATATAGGGGAAATCCCTAAACGAACCCGCCCTAATCGGAACCTGCAGATTTAAGCACTTGCCAATTTCCAGCATAAATTCATATAACGAAACCGCACCCTCATTCGCGATATGATAAAGTCCAAACGCATTTTGCTCATTCAAAATTTCTTTTACTTTGCAAGCAATATCTACACTATACGTTGGTGACAAAAACACATCATCGGCCACAAACAATTCTTTCTGTCCATTTTCAATTCGCTGTAACATCTTTTCAACAAATTGATTCTTTTTCGTCGCCTCACCAAACAATACAGAAAGCCTAAAAATATAGTACCGTTTGGCATAGGCCATCACCATGCAGTCCCCGCCATATTTTGTCACCCCATAAAGATTCAGCGGACAAGGCGAATCCTCTTCTGTATAAAAAGCCCCTTTCTCGTTATTACCAAATACAGCATCCGTTGAAAAATGCACTAATAAAAAGTTTCTTTTAACAGAAAGTTCCGCCAAAATTTTGGGGTACAACGTATTCAATAAAAACGCTTTTTCCGGCTCTTGTTCACACGGATCAATTCCCAAAAAAGCAACTGTGTTGATCACAATATCCGGATTTAATTCTTCAATTAATTTTTCAACCGAATCAAATTGGCTCGCATCAAAATCATGGCTATTTTTTCCCACCACTTCATAATCACCACTCAATACTTTCGTAAGAGCAACCCCCATCTTTCCCGTGTGTCCGAGCAATAATATTTTTTTTATCACTATTTTTTTTCCAGCCTCATTACGTTATCGACAATATGCTCTGCTGAAAGTCCAAATCTTTTTCGGAGACCTGTGATACTATGAACCGCATGAATAAAGCCGTAAGGAATTCCCATCACATGCAGTTTCCATGCAACAGTCGTTGCCATACATGCTTGCATTAAAATATTACCTAGTCCAGAATTTTCAAAATGCTCTTCAACAACCACAACGTGCTTTACATCATCTGTCATTTTGCACAATGATCCAAAGTCCAATGGCTGCAACATCGGAATAGAAATAAGTTTCGGATGTATATTTTTGCTCTTTAAAATCTCTGCCGCCTTCATCACATCATCTGCAATCGAACCATGAAAAACAATCGCCACCTCTTTTCCATCTTTTATAAGTTGCGGCTTTGTAATGTCAAATTTTTCTCTCTCATGTATATTGGGTTCACCGCGTTTAGCCAAACGAATATATGTCGGGGAATCACTCGTAAATGAATACTCCGCTGCCAAACGTGCCTCTATCGGATCAATCGGCGAAATGATTTTCAAATTGGGCAAGGTACGCGCCAACGCTAAATCCTCAACAGAATAATGCGTCATGCCAGCCGGCGCATAAGTAACCCCACTACCAACCCCAATCAAAACAACGGGTATATTTTGATAACAGATATCATTCCGCACTTGCTCATAACAACGATATAAGACAAAGGGAATAATATTATAAACATATACCTTAAATCCCACCAACCCCATGCCCGCGGCAAAACCAATCGCATTCTGCTCGGCAATGCCCATGTTTTTAAATTTATTTGGGTATTGTTTTTGCAAACCTTCAAACAGACCCAGCCCCGCATCACCCGAGAGCATGAAAAAATCTTTATGACTCGAATGCGTTTTGATTAATGTTTCAATAAATGTATTTCTCATAATTAGCCTATACTCGCCTTAACTTAATACTGTCTCAGATAATTCTAAGAATGCTTTTTCTTTAATTTCATCAGTCACCATATAATAATGCCATACTAACTGATCTTCCATAAAAGAAACCCCTTTGCCTTTAACCGTTTTTGCGATAATAATTTTTGGTTTGCCCGAATATTCCGCTCGCAATGCTATTTCTAATTGTGCGTGATCATGGCCATCTACTTCTATAACACTCCAACCAAACGCTTCCCATTTATCTCGTACCGGTTCAAAGTGACATATCTCTTTTGCACGCCCATATCCTTGCAAATTATTATAATCCATAATCACCGTCAAATTATCTAATCCCAAATCTGCAGAAAACATTGCACCTTCCCAAATCGAGCCCTCTTGAGACTCTCCATCGCCCAAAACGATATATACATGGCGATCTATTTTTTTCTGTTTATAGGCATACGCCATCCCCAAGCCGATATTAAATCCATGCCCCAAAGATCCCGCAGACACTTCTACGCCCGGCACAGAAAAACGATCAAGATGTCCCGGCAGAAAACCACCATCCAAATAATAAGAATCGATATGTTTTTTCTCGATAATTCCTTTCTGGTATAACGCTGCATATAAAGCCATGGCCGCCTGCCCCTTGCTCAGTATAAAAATATCACGCTCATCCCAATTGGATAATCGCAAAATTTTATGATACAAAACCGCCAGAATATCGACACAAGAAAGCGCAGAGCCCACATGCGCGCTCTGAGATTTATTGGCCATCTCAATAATAATTTTTCTTAATTCATTCGCTTGATCCATTGTCTTCATATACCTATCCTATTTTCCCAAACACTCAAACCATTCTTTCGTCGCCGCCTCAATCGATGCGGGTTCCCAAACCGGCGCCTCACGCCAATACTCTATATTATCCAGCATGATCTGCACCCCCTCTTCAAAACTGACTTCTGCTTCCCAATTCAAAAGTTTTTTTATTTTCGTAATATCCGCAAAGGTGCAATCGGGCTCGCCTGGCCTTTTGGGAAGATATATTTTTTTCCCTCTCAATAAATCCACCAACCGGTTAACTGAATAGGTCTGGTCGCTACCAACGTTCATCACCTCGCCTGAAATATCCGACTGCG
Organism: Gammaproteobacteria bacterium RIFCSPHIGHO2_02_FULL_42_13; assembly: GCA_001801405.1. Classification (GTDB taxonomy): domain Bacteria; phylum Pseudomonadota; class Gammaproteobacteria; order UBA12402; family UBA12402; genus O2-02-FULL-42-9. Next base: position 57,379 of record MGXQ01000012.1, read on the forward strand.
CAGCCATATAACATGCACGCACAACATCTGTCACAAACGTAAAATCTCGCGTCTGCTCACCATCGCCTACTATCGTAAAGGGTTTCCCGGCTAATTTTTGCGCCAAAAATACGCCAAACACCGCACCATACGTTCCATTGGTACGAACACGTGGACCATACACATTAAAAAATCTTAAACTCACGACCGGCAAATGATAAATCTTATGCCAATTCAACACATACTGCTCACCCAAATATTTTGTCAACGCATAAGGGTATTGCGGTGAAATAGCGACCGTTTCAGGCGTTGGATAAATATCGGGAATTCCATAACAAGAGGAAGAAGCCGCATACACTAATTTTTTAACTTTAGCTTTTTGTGCAACTTCCAATACGCGTATCGTTCCATCCACATTCGCCCGATGATAGGTAATAGGATCATTAATGGATGGCACAATATCTGCTAATGCCGCATAATGAAAAACATAATCCACATCTTTAAAATAAGGCGTTAAATCGCTCTCATAATCAGCAATATCACAATTAAAAAATTTTAAACGATCATTGTTTTGATGTTGTGCCAAATTTTCCAATCGGCCATTACTTAAATTATCTAATACAACAACGTCATAACCATTTTCTAATAAAAAATCCACCATGTGACTGCCAATAAAACCCGCGCCACCTGTTACCAATGCGTTAGACATTTGGTCCCCTCAAATAAAATTAACATGTTTGTTTGGATTTTTTAATTCCCATAAATATCGATTGACTTTATCCATTCGACAATTCACCCGACATTGCTTAATATCCAATTGCTTGCGAACATACTCAACATTTTTCTTGCGTCGTTCGCCTTCCCACAATTCTTTGAATCCCGCCTGATTTAAATTACCATAACAAAATTCATCCTGCTTTAAATAGGCACTACACCCATATAACGAACCATCGGTCATTACATACGCCCAAAAAAATGGGGTAGAATAACATTTTTGATATCGATCTTGATCGCCCACCAAAAGATTCATGGTTTGTGAACGAAATACCACGTCGAAGCCACGATCTTCCAATGTTTTTAATTCCAATTCCAAATCCATCATCGATTCATAGGTTAAATTTTCATATCGTTTCGTTTCACTGTATAAATGCTGGGAATATGGCTTAATCACCACATAATCGACCCCCAACTCTTTCATTTTTTTTGCGAGGGTCACCGCTTCATCAATATTTTCAGGTAATAACAACATTTGTGCGCCAACAACACAATCATAATTATTTTGTTTTTTTGTCTTGATGACTAATTCTATATTTTTTAACGTCCGGTCAAAATCTTTTTCCTGCGTGCGATGAATCTTGGCATACGATTCTGGCGTGCCGGCATTAATGCTAATTTTCATCCATGACAAATTTCGAACGAGCTCATCAACATAATCCGCGCGCATCGCCACCATATTAGTCGTTAACGCTGTATCGATGCCCTGCACCGAACAATAACTCAACACACCCGGCAAAGGCTTCCACAACAACGGCTCTCCCTCACCACCGAACATCACGCTTTTAATTCCTAACGAACCCATTTCGGCCAAAATTATTCTTAGTCGAGTTTCATCCCATTGAATGTTTTGATATCCCACATAATCGACGGCGCAAAACACACAGCGATGATTACAACCACCATAAGGTGAAACCTCAACATATATCGGATATATTTTCTTTAATTTTTCCCAATCATCGCCCGCATTTAACCACTCTGCGATGCGCGCAGGATGACAAGTAATTTTATGACTATCTATACAATAACGATCGCCCATTACGCTTCCACCAATGATACATAATATGAATAAATAATATGATTTAATATCATATGCATATCTTCCACCAACCCATAATTACCCTTAGCCGTATTCACATGAAACTTAACATCGCTTAATGATTTTAAACGCCCTCCATCAAAGCCCGTGACACCGACAATAATAGCGCCTTTTGTCTTTGCATATTCAACTGCTTTTAATATATTGGGCGAGTTGCCGCTGCAAGAAATGGCAATAATAACATCCTGTGGCTTCACCACGTCTCGGAGCTGATAATAAAATATATTATCGTAGCCGACATCATTCGCAAGCGCCGTGCAAACAGACGCGTTATCGGCTAAATTAATGATCTTAAATTTACGAATATCCCGACGATTTAAGCCCGCACCCAAATCATTCACCATATGCGCCGCCGTTGCCGCACTACCCCCATTGCCTAAAATATATATTCTCGCCTGCTGCTCAATCGCTTTTTCTAAGCATGCCACTATCGCTGACACAGAAGATCTATCCACCTTTTTTAAAAGTGCACTCAATCTTTCCAAATAATTCAATGTAAAATTTTCAATATCCATCGGTTACCTCATATTTGCCATTTTTTGAAATTCTAAATTTGCCGACATTAAGGATTCATATTTTCCTGTGTCCACAATCTTTCCTTTTTCCATCATATAAATCACATCACATTCTTTCAAAGTCGTTAAGCGATGCGCAATAATAATGATCGTTTTTTGGTGGGATAAATTATGTATGGCGTCCATAATGGCCAATTCTGTAATTCCATCCAACGAACTCGTCGCCTCATCCAAAATAAGTACGCCAGGATCACGATATAAAGCGCGCGCGATCCCAATGCGCTGTCGTTGTCCGCCACTTAATCGTACACCTCTTTCACCCACAACGGTCTGATATTGAAGCGGAAGTTCTTTCACAATAAAATCATGCAAATTAGCAATGCGAGCGGCACGTTCAACAGCAGCATAATCAATATTTTCTTTTTCTATGCCAAACGCAATATTACTCGCGATAGTATTGTCCAGCAAAAAAATCTGTTGAGGAACATAACCAATATTGGCTTGCCAATTGGGCAAATTATCCCTATTAATCACTAAATTATCAACCACTAACGCCCCTGATTGATATGATAGCATGCCTAAAATAATATCAACCAATGTCGTTTTCCCCGCGCCCGTTGTCCCCACCAATCCAACCGTCGTATTGGCTTGAACAACAAAATTAAAATTAGAAAAAATGGGGCAAGTCGCATTCGGATAGGAAAATCGTATCGCATTCAGCTGCAATGTTTTTTGTATGCTTAATTTATTCGACGGCATGCTATTTTCTTTGTTGATAACTAGAGATGTCAACAAATCATGGCGCACTAAATCCAAGGATGCAAAGCCCCCTTTCAGCGAACTCAGTATCATAAAAATAGTTTGTAATGCCGGTAATAACCGATATCCGGCAAACACATAGATACCCAAAATAGGCAAAATCGTTGCCGCACTGTGCTGAGCAGCCAACATATATATAACAATTAAAAAAACACCGCCAAAAGCAATACTTTCCAAAATATACTTCGGCATCGTACTAATAATTTGTAACCGCGCTTTCGATGACGTATATTTTTCAGTGGATCGTGTAAATTGATTCAGAAAAAAGCGAGATAATTTCAAAAATTTAATCTCTTTGACCCCCCCAAATGATTCATTCAGCAGTTGAAACCGCGCTTCTTGAGATGTCACCATATCAACACTAATACGCCCCAAACGTTTCCGAATAAAAGCATAGATAATGCCATAAACACCACCCATAATTATCGACAGAAACACGGCCAATTTAAAATTAACGATCATCAGCAAAAGCACAATAAAAACTACGGCAAATAACTTCGTGAACAGCTGCATGCTATACATAATAATGCCATGACTCACCACCTCCGTCTCAGTAATAATATTTTTCATGAGCGCCGATGTGTTTTGATTCAAAAAGAATTCATACGGATGGGATAAATATTTTTCTAACAGGCGCGAGGATATTTTACTCTCCTGTTTCCCCATAAATTTCCACATAAACCAATTATTGAGCGCGCCCAACGCATTAGCCATCACCAAAACAAAAAACAAGACAAGCCCCGCAATAATTAAAAAACGGTGCGGACTAGATGCATGAGAAAGTTGATAGAAATACAATAATTTTTTATGTGTTTGAATAGCATCAGGATCTGCGACCACGACAATAAAAGGCATCACAAAAGCAATGCCAATAACATCAACGATAGCTGCAACTAACATTGGAAACAAAAGCAATCCCGCCTTAATGCGATCGCCTTTATCTAGCAATGCAATGATCGTTTTGAGCATCTGAAACATACGATTATGACAACTCGTAAAAGATGTTCACTCTATCATAAGTGATGAATAAATAACACA
>MGXQ01000012.1:61616-65768 GCA_001801405.1 Gammaproteobacteria bacterium RIFCSPHIGHO2_02_FULL_42_13
AGGATACAAATATTATCAGCTAGCACATTAAATTGCACCAATGTTGGCGGAGAGGGAGGGATTGACTCGGGTACATCCTGTACCCTCGCCCTTCGGGCGCACTAAAGTGCGCCCAAATCGTCATTCCTGACGATTTGTCAAACCCTCGATACGCGCTTCGCGCGTCGAGGGTTCGATCCTCCTCTCCGCAACATATAGGAGGACGATCTTACAGATCGTCCTCCTATATACTTGGCGGAGAGGGAGGGATTCGAACCCTCGATGAGGTTTTAGGCCCCATACTCCCTTAGCAGGGGAGCGCCTTCAGCCACTCGGCCACCTCTCCGTTTCTTACTTCGTTCACATTTTGCTTATCGCAAGCAACCATCCCTGGGGCGCACCCAGCCCGCACATCGTAATGCTCCTATAGTCGCATTACTTCCCTGTGCGGTCGTTCAAAAACCCGCTACGCGTTTTTGAACCCACTCGGCCACCTCTCCACAAAATATGTCACTGCAGTATAACTAATGATTTGAAAAGATAAAGAGCTTGATTTGCATAATGTTTGAACATCCCGAAATATATGAATTTTTTTTCGAATCTTTACATTCTAGCAACTACCCTCTAGTATTTAACTTTTAGTCTTGCGCCCGTAGCTCAACTGGATAGAGTACCAGGCTTCGAACCTGGGTGTTGGGGGTTCGAGTCCCTCCGGGCGCGCCAGATTCAAAGCACTATAAGCTCAGAGCTGCAAGAATCACTCATCATAAAACACTTGCTATGACTCGCTTTAGACATTAAAACTACGATAAAAATTACGAGCAAAAAAAAAATGACAAAGATTTCACTATTAATTCCAACACGCGGTCGACCAAAGATCTTAAATCGCCTGCTGGAATCAATTGCTCAAAACACACAAAATCTCGCTAATATTGAGATTATTCTCTATATCGATGAAGATGACAAAAGCCATGAAGAAATTCGATCGCAAAGCTTCACGCTCACCATTAAAAAGCTGATTAGATCAAAAGCAACGATGGGAGCCTGTAATACAGCATGCTTCAAAGAATCAACGGGGGATATCATCATATTGCTCAATGATGATGTCGTCATGCGCACTGCGAACTGGGATAGAATTTTAACCAATGAAACCAGTAAAATTGACGACCAAATTTATCTGATATACCCTAATGATCTATTTAAGCAAAAGAAATTACCCACCTTCCCTATTCTATCGAGAAGAACTTGCGAATTATTGCAAGATCCATTCCCTGCGGCTTATAAAGGTTCTTTTATTGAAACACAACTTTTTGATATTTTTATTAGGCTGAAATACCAAGGTTTTGATCGTATCAAATACCTTGATAATGTTATTTTTGAACATATGCATCATCGCCTAGATAAAGCGGCGCTGGATCAAACCTATAAAAATAGAAATCGTTTTGGAGATGACTTTACGTTTGTTGCATTTACCAACCAACGACAAACACAAACAAAACAATTGATTCGCGCTATAAATAAGCAACCAATAACGGATGATACCTTTAAAAATATAATAATCTCCGCAGCGCCTAAAGACTGTTTTTCAGCATTAAGCCTGTTCTATAAAAATTTTATGGCGGACAAAAGTTTGCCAATCATGTACCGGTCGTATTTATTTTATTATCATTGCGTTAGATATCTTGCCGCGAAAATCATCAAAACGCAGGCTGATACCGCCTAAACCCCGAGGATTTTGGTAGCTTTCCTTGCTATAAAGATCAGAGTACATTAAAATTTCGCATCTTAACGAAAGGATTGCTACCTTGAAAATAGCTCTTAACGATTTACTAGAAAGCCTAAAAAAATGGCGCTTGTGGCTTTATCTTGGCTGGGCAGACATTAAAATACGCTATCGCCGCTCAGCTATAGGCCCCTGGTGGATTACCATCAGCATGGGGGTATTTATTCTTGCAATGGGCGCAGTCTATAGCCGAATTTTACATCAAGATGTAAAAAGCTATATGCCGTTCTTGACTGGCGGTTTTTTAATTTGGATATTTATTTCAACTTCAATCAATGAAGCGCCCGATGTTTTTAATTCATCAAAAAACTTTATCAGTCAAATAAAACTACCTTTTTTTATTTATATATTTCGATTGACCGTACGAAATTCCATTATTCTTGCTCATAATTTTCTTATTTATTTTTTAGTGATTATTTTCTTTAGAATAAACCCCGGCTGGGGATTAGCGCTGGTCTTACCGGGATTTATTCTTATCGCTCTTAACGTGACATGGCTGACTTTATTTCTCGGTGTTTGCGGATCGCGCTTTCGCGACTTAAACCCTATCGTCATCAGCCTTGTAACAATTACTTTCTTTATTTCTCCAATCACCTGGGGCGCTAAAATGCTGGGCACAAATTCAATTATTCTAAAGCTTAACCCAATCACCTATTTCTTGGAAGTCTTTCGAGATCCTATATTAGGCATCACACCACCAGCAAGTGCCTGGCTTATTATGCTTTCAATGGTCGTTATAGGATACTCAATTAGCCTATTTTTATTTTCATGCTTTTATCATCGCATAGCGTTTTGGGTGGAATAATTATGACCTATATTAAAGCTGAATCGCTTTTCTTGAGTTTCCCTGTTTTTGGAGTGCAATCCAGATCTTTGAAACGAAGCTTATTAAAAATGACAATTGGCGGAAAGCTAAACCTTCATGATCACAGCATAGTCATTGACGCTTTATCAGACGTTTCATTTTCAATCAGCGGCGGTGATCGACTAGCATTAATTGGCCACAATGGATCTGGTAAATCAACTTTATTGCGAGTTCTAGCAAAAGTATATAAACCAACGAAAGGGGAACTCATCTCAGAAGGCTCCATCAGTGCGCTTCTTGACACTGCTCTTGGCATGGATCATGAGGCAACAGGCTATGAAAATATTAAAATTCGAGCACTGTTACTTGGATTGTCAAAATCACAACGCCCTGCATTAATCGCTGATGTTGAAGAATTTAGTGAACTCGGTGAGTTTTTAAATATGCCTGTTCGAACATACTCTACTGGCATGATGGTTCGCCTATCTTTTGCATTATCGACATTAGTTGCTCCCAATATCTTGCTTATTGATGAAGCAATTGGCGCCGGAGACTCACATTTCATTCACAAAGCACGCGCCAGAATGGAACGCTTAATTCAAAAATCAGAAATTCTCATTTTAGCTTCTCATAACATATCAACAGTTAAAGATTTCTGTAACAAGGTACTTTGGCTAGAACATGGGCGCATAAGAGCATTTGGTGATGTCGAGACCGTTACTGATGAATATAATCGAACTAGCAGCGCTTAAAATCAAAATATTATAAGATAAAAATATTTTTTATTTGCTTGTTTTATCGAACCTTTATGCTTATTCTTTTTGCGCAGATGAGTGATGGGCAGAATATGCAGCAAATTAACATTCTAAATGATCTGAAAAAAAACATTAGCCTATTTTCCGGTCGATGAGGGAATGCTTTGGAATTTTACAATTGTCTCATATTGATTATAGGGATAAATAAAATGATTCATATTAACTATAATGATATTGGCATTCTTTTCTTTCGTTATATTGACGTGTTGATCATTTTGAGGAAAAACAACATAATTATACTCTTGAGCGACTGGCCCCAGAGCCACGCTAATTAGGACAGCTATATACGGATGATTGTATGAAGTGGGAGTCCCAATCTCATCATTGATCATTTTTTTCCCTACATAGTTGTTTGTATCTCCTAAGGGCGGAACAACATATATTTTATTTAAAACATTCTTCTTAAGGTGATGAATAATAGATGCCCTAAAAACAGCCAACTCTAAATATCCATTTAATGCAAATTGCTTTAGCATAGTGTTTTGAGCAAGAACCGCTCCCACAAAAGCTAAAATGCAAACTAAAACAGCGCATAAATATTGACTTCTCCCTCTTGCAACAAGCTTAGAAAGAAAAAACAAACCCCATATCACAGCAATAACCACGATACATGAATATGACACTAAAATCCTATAGATAGAAAAACCACCTTGAGCCATTAAATCAGGCAAAACGGATACTATCATTAACAAAATAGCAGTTAATAAGTAAAGGACATATTGCAATAATAGGGTTTTAAAAACCTTCTTATGATATAAATCATAGATGAA
>MGXQ01000013.1:0-665 GCA_001801405.1 Gammaproteobacteria bacterium RIFCSPHIGHO2_02_FULL_42_13
GCTTGAGAAATCATCTGTTTGCTGGCAATAATTTTCCCTTTTTCTGCTAATTGGCGAGGAATTTCTTCGAATTTTTTAATCAATGATTGTGTCATATCTTCGTAAAATTCTAATTTTGCCGATTGCGCCAAACCATACGAAATCGCAAATTTAATGTCATCATCTTTCGCTTCCAATGAGATCAGCTCCATATCAAAATGCGGCCCTATTGTTATTTCAGTTTGTTTCGCATAGCGAAATACATGGAAATTTTTCTCAATCTTATCCAATAATTGCGTTGCAAAAGAATTAATAAGGGCTAATAATTCCTGTTCCCGTCGACGCAACATTCCCCAACACACTAAACAACCGTGATCAAAACAATAGGCCTCTACCGAAAGCGATTTGGAAAAAATATACAGCACTTTATTGCGATATAAATTAATCTTATAGCCCTCTTGTTTAAGCTTCGTCGCCAATAAGGCAATGGGATAATTGCGTGCCGCTACGTATGAAACACACCGCATATTAAACCCTCTTTTTTTCTACTGTATTTACAGATGACAAAAATAATATCCCTACTGAAAAAACAATCGACAAAATCATTAAAATTTTATTGCTTAACACAATGACCTGCGGATAATGCACTAACTGGCCGGTTGCATTTTTTAACAGCATCGCTCGAG
>MGXQ01000013.1:699-12621 GCA_001801405.1 Gammaproteobacteria bacterium RIFCSPHIGHO2_02_FULL_42_13
CTGCGAGATCACAACAAAGAGTATTGATGTATGTAAATTATATAGACTAATCAATGATAATGCAATAATAAAACCCACAGCACCTAGCTGCTGAAGAAAAATAAAACGCTGTGTTCGATCGCCCACATAACCACTTAATGGCGCAAACACACCCACAAACAAAGGGGAAATTAACAAGAACAAACCCACTATCGCCGGGTTAAATAATTTAACGCTCATCAAATAATAAGGCAATAAAATTGAATTTATCATAGATATCAGATTCATAAAAAACATATTCACGGTGCCAAACAAAAAAGAATAAATTCGAAAAAGCGATAATGTAATAAAAGGCATGAGCACAGTTAATTCTCTTTTGATAAATAACGCACTAAAAACAAAAAACAGGATAACAAGTAAATAGGTAATATACCCCGCTCGCCATAATTCCTCGTGACTCAAAAGACTTAAAAATAACAATAAAGAAATCGCAAATAATCCCATCCCCGAAAAATCTATCTGCTCCCTCGTGGTTTTTTCATCCTGTTTTAAATAGATAAATGTCCCCAAATATCCCAATAAGCCTATGGGAATGTTAATATAAAAAATCGAACGCCATCCTAAAAATTGAATTAAAAATCCGCCTAAACTAGGTCCAACAATAGCACCACACGCAACAATCATTGAATTAATACCCAACGCACGCCCACGCAATGCTTGAGGAAAAGTATGCATCAAAATGGCTTGCGTATTTGCTAATATAAAAGAAGCTCCAATCCCTTGTATCACGCGAAAAAAAATGAACTCATGAATTTGCGTCGCAATGGAACATAAAAAAGAACCTATAATAAAAACAGCAATGCCAAACAGATAAGTTTGACGCTTAGAAAATACATCGCTCAACCGACCCGCAATTGGGATCATAAGACAGACAGCAAATAAATATGCCGTAATCAACCATTGAATGATCTGAAAGTTCACGTCAAAATAGTGAGACAATATCGGTAATGCGACATTAATGACACCCGCATCAATAACGGCTAATGAAACAACAAACGCCGTAGACAAAAAAATCATCCATGGATTTGAAACGATTGTTCGTCGGGATAAAGCAGACAACATGTCAATACTACCTAAGGGTCTGTTACAAAATAACTTGAACATCTAGCCTCCCATCTTGGCAGCATCTTTAAACGTTCTTCATTCAGAAAAACACTTACATAGTAAAACTATGCGCGTATTTTTCTTCAATCAGAACGTTTAAATCTGCTACCAATCTGGGCGCTATATGTCCAAGTTGTTTTGTAACAGACCCTAAACTCTATACGGGTCAAAATATAACCACTCATTTACTCTCTATTTTGAGAAAAAAGCAACTATTTTTTTTAACTTCTTTTTAAAAATAAATGTAATCTCGGGCACAAAAAGCATTACAATTCGCTTGGGTTATAGTAACCCTACAAAAGGAGAAAGACTATGAGTTGTTGTCCTAGCAAAAAAGATGGTAATGACAAAGGAACAGACAAAAAAAAGAAATAATCTTTGATTTGTCTTAACAATCCTGTTTAATAAAAACACTCTTAACTGAGTGGTAATAATAGTGTTAACCATCGGACATTACGCAGCTGTGTTGCAGTTGCGTAATGTTGTTTTTGACGTCAGTTGTGTTTATGTTTTGTCTAATTCGCGTAGTTTAGCGAGCTTTTCTTTGATTTTGATCTCAAGACCGCGATCGACAGGCTCGTAATAATGGCCTCGTGGCATCCCCTCAGGAAAATAATTTTCACCCGCCGCATAAGCATTGGGTTCATCATGCGCATAACGATAATTTTTGCCATATCCTAACCCTTTCATGAGTTTTGTCGGCGCATTGCGAATATGTAACGGCACTTCTAACGTGCCGTATTCTTTAACATCATGCATTGCTTTTTTCATCGCAATATAAACCGCATTGCTCTTTGCCGCACAAGCCATATAAACAAGCGCTTGTGCTATTGCTAACTCTCCTTCTGGACTGCCCAATCGTTCGTAGGTATCCCAAGCATTTAATGTTAACTGCAATGCACGCGGATCGGCATTGCCAATGTCTTCACTCGCCATGCGCACAATACGTCGAGCAAGATATAATGGATCACAACCACCATCTAGCATGCGCGCAAACCAATATAATGCAGCATCCGGATCAGATCCACGTACCGATTTATGCAGCGCAGAAATCTGATCATAAAAATATTCGCCTCCTTTATCAAAACGTCGCCAACCGTGCCGAATAACTTCTTTTATAATATCTTCTGTTATCTCAACTTGATCTTCACCGGTGCGTGCAAAATCAATCGCGACTTCTAAAAAATTTAACGCACGCCGCGCATCGCCGTCGGCTGTTTGCGCTAACAGTTGACGAAACCTGTCTGGAAAATTAATTTTTTGCTCACCAAACCCATTATCTTTATCTGTTAAAGCACGATCGATGATGTCTAATATATTTTCTTCGGACAACATTTTTAACACATACACACGTGTGCGCGATAACAACGCGTTATTGATTTCAAATGAAGGATTTTCGGTTGTCGCACCGATCAATGTCACTGTGCCATCTTCAACATAGGGCAAAAAAGCATCTTGCTGCGCTTTGTTAAAACGATGCACTTCGTCGACAAACAAAACGGTTGCTTGTTTTATTTCTCGCGCTTGTTGCGCACGCGCCACAATTTCGCGAATATCTTTAACACCGGCCAATACTGCAGAAATCTGTTCGAACCGCGCTTTCGCGCTGCCCGCTAAAATTTTTGCCAAGGTTGTTTTGCCCGTGCCCGGCGGCCCCCAAAAAATCATCGAATGCAATAAGCCATTTTCAATAGCGGCACGCAAGGGTTTGCCGACGGCTAATAAATGTTCTTGTCCGACATATTCATTAATCGTTTTAGGACGTAAACGTGCCGCTAATGGCGCGAATGTATCAGATGTTTTATTCATGATTTCCCTGTCGTCTGATCAATCACATCCACGCCAGCGGGCGCTTGAAAATCAAACATGATTGAATCTAATTTAGGATTAATTCGAACATCCGTAAATCGTATAATCGTATGCTGACCCAATGGACTATCGAGCTGCATTTGCAATAATTGATCGTCGTAAAATCCTAAAATAATATCGCCGAATAAATCACTTTTTTGTTTCGGCCTCAAATCAAACCAATTACCATCTTTATAATGTTTATCATAGCTAATATTAAAATTATCTTTTAAATACGCGTGTGAATGCGTCAATAAATACACCGGCGTTTGGCTAATGCTCTCTTGTAAATCGCGAACCGTTACTTGTTCCAAATCGGGTTCATAAATCCAAAGTTGTTGGCCATTTGTCACAATGACTTGTGCCATCGGTTTTTGAACATGCCAATAAAATTTACCAGGACGCAAAATAGCCATTTCACCCGTGAGTTTTTGCAACATCTTTCCACTATCGCTCACCACTGTTTGCGAAAAATTCGCTTGCATGCTTTTGAAACTGGATAGCCGATTTTGCAAATCACGGCTGGCAGATTTACTGAAACCAATCGATGAAAAACACAATAAAAAAATAATAGCAACAATTTTTTGTTTCATAGCGTATTACCTACCTTACGCAGCTCAGAGCTGCTGAAAATGGCATGTCCAAAACCCACGTCCCGACTGGCTTGCAGCAGCTCAGAGTGTGGCTTTGCGGAGCTAGAGAGCTGCATGAATTCAATTAATCAGATACCGGCGGCGGCGCTAAGACTTCGCGACTACCGTTCACGCCCATTTCAGTTACAACGCCAGCGCTTTCCATATCCTCTAACATGCGCGCCGCACGGTTATAGCCAATCTTTAAACGTCGCTGCACATATGAAATCGACGCACGACGTGATTCCGTTACAATCGCAATCGCTTCATCATACAACGGATCTTGCTCTGCTTCTTCCCCCGGCTCGCCATTTGTTGTTTCAACTGGATTTTCTAAAATTTCTTCATGATAATCCGGCTCGCCTTGCGCCTTCAAATATTTTACCACACGATGCACTTCGTCATCAGCCACATAACCACCATGCACACGAATCGGATGTGACGTGCCCGGCGGCAAATACAACATATCACCATAACCTAATAATTGCTCAGCCCCCGCTTGATCGAGAATCGTGCGTGAATCAATGCGTGATGATACGCGAAACGAAATGCGCGTTGGAATATTCGCTTTAATCAACCCCGTAATCACATCCACCGATGGACGCTGCGTAGCTAAAATCATATGAATGCCAACTGCTCGAGCCTTTTGCGCAATACGTGTAATTAATTCTTCTACTTTATAACCCGTCACCATCATTAAATCCGCCAACTCGTCCACCACAATGATAATATTTGGCATGGTTTCTAGTTCTGGCGGCGCTTCTGCCTCAAGCGGCTTTACAACGGTGTTTAATAGCGGTTCGCCCTTGTCGCTCGCCTCTTTCACTTTTTGATTAAAGCCCGCCAAGTTTCTAACGCCGACTGATGCTAACAATTGATAACGTCGCTCCATTTCGGCAATACACCATCGAAACGCGTTTGTCGCTTCGCGCATATCCGTCACCACCGGCGTTAATAAATGTGGCAATCCATCATAAATGGATAACTCAAGCATTTTGGGATCCACCATAATAAGGCGCACTTGCTCGGGCGTTGCCTTAAATAAAATACTGAACAACATCGCATTAATACACATCGATTTGCCAGACCCGGTTGTTCCCGCAATCAACACATGCGGCATTTTTCCTAAATCGACGACCACCGGATACCCACTAATGTCTTTACCCAATGTTAAGGTTAAAGGCGAAAAGGCTTCTTGATAAGACGGCGTACTAAATAACTTCTTTAATCGAACAATCTCTCTATCGATATTCGGGAGCTCCAATCCAATCACGGATTTGCCCGGAATTACTTCGACAATGCGTACGCTGCTCACTGACAACGATCTTGCCAAATCTTTAACCAATGATGAAATTTTACTCACCTTTAACCCTGGCGCTAACCGCAATTCAAATCGTGTAATCACAGGTCCCGGATGCACACCAACAACTGTAGCCTCAACGCCAAAATCTGTTAAATGCTGTTCAATCTCACGTGACAGCGACTCTAAGTCCGCAGGTGAATATTTTTTAAGATTTTGCTGCTCTGGCTCATCGAGTAATGATAATGGCGGCAACTGACCTGGCTTTGCTTTAATCTCTTTATGTTTTACAAAATTATCATTACTAATCAATTTGTTGTCTTGTACTTTTAATGCTATTTCATGCTCTATACTCGGTGCCAATGGCTTAGATAGCATTTCTGCTTCCGCCGTTTTTATAACGCGTTTTTTGTCTCTTCCACGATCACGCCAAGCCAAATATTTATAATGTAATCTACTAGAAGTTCGCGATATCTTTTTGAAAAATTTAAGTATTACATTCAAAAATATTTTACAAATACTGATCCATGACCAACCTGTGCACAAAGTAACTCCTATCAAGAAAAAAGCGATCAATATTAATCCAGTGCCATCTACATTGAGCAAGCCAATCAAATGCATGTCAATAAAATATCCAAAAATGCCGCCGAAATGAACTAAATAATTCTTGTCATAAAATGATTGATAGAAGTCTAACAATGCGCAAGCTGACAAAAGGGACAAAATAAAACCACCAATGCGCCACAATTGGTGAGAATCTGCCGCCCCCTCTTCTTCACCCGCTTTTTTGAACAAAATAAACCAACCTGAGCTGGCTAGTAACACGGGCAAAATATAGGCCACATAACCAAACAGTGAAATAAATACATCCGCTACCCAAGCCCCTACGCGACCGCCTGCATTTACAATCATGCCACCTGCTCCAGACGTTGACCACCCTGGATCACTGCTATGATATGTACTCAACGCAACCAATAAATAGGCCGAAATGGCTAGTAATAATATCCACACGCCCTCTCTCACGCGATTTTTTGCAACCAGCACAATCCCCTCTTGCTCATCGGATTGCTGTTTCCGAACTCCTGCTTGTTTTTTCAACACTCTCTCCACCAATATTTACAAAACAATTCTTTACTATATCATTAATCTAAAGCAGAGGTAATACTATGTCTACACATCATCGCTTGATTATTTTGGGCGCAGGACCTGCAGGTTTAACAGCAGCAATTTATGCCGCTCGCGCAAATTTAGAACCCACGTTAATCACCGGAATTCAACCGGGTGGTCAATTAATGACAACAACGGTCGTTGATAATTGGCCTGGCGAAACCGATGGCATTCAAGGTCCAGACTTAATGGAAAATATGCTCGCGCACGCCAAACGACTCAATACAAACATCATTAACGATCACATCCAATCGACCCATCTCAAATCACATCCCTTTGAATTAGTCGGCGACACAGAAAGCTATACCTGCGATGCATTAATCGTTGCAACCGGCGCATCAGCAAAATATTTAGGATTATCGTCAGAAGAAAAATACAAAGGCAAAGGCGTATCCGCTTGTGCAACTTGTGATGGATTTTTCTTCCGCAATCAAAAGGTCGCGGTTATCGGCGGCGGCGATACAGCGGTCACGGAAGCATTATATCTTGCAAATATCGCCTCTGAGGTCATCGTTGTGCACCGACGCGATAAGTTGCGCGCAGAAAAAACCTTGACGCGTCAATTACAAAACACTAAAAACGTCACACTTGAATGGAATTCTGTTGTAGAAGAAATCTTGGGTGATCACAAGGGCGTCAATGGCATGCGCATCAAAAACGTCAACACAAACAAGACAAAAAACATTGATTTACAAGGTGTATTCATTGCAATCGGACACACACCCAATACCCATATTTTTGAACATCAACTCGATATGAAGCACGGCTATATCACGGTAAACAGCGGCATCTCTGGTCATGCGACAACGACCAGCATCCCCGGTGTTTTCGCCGCAGGCGATTGCGCGGATAGCATCTATCGTCAAGCAATTACCTCGGCAGGAACCGGCTGTATGGCAGCGCTGGATGCAGAGAAGTATTTGGTTTCGAAACTATTTACCTCAAACCTTTATCAGGTATAATGTCTGCATTCTAAACATGCTAGGAATTACTATGTCGAAAGGTGATCACATTGAAATGAAGGGGACTGTGACGGATGTCCTTCCCAACACAACGTTTCGAGTTAAACTCGAAAATGGTTATACCGTCACCGCTCATATTTCGGGGCGCATGCGCAAAAACTATATCCGCATTTTAAACGGCGATGACGTGATCGTTGAACTGACCCCTTATGATCTTTCCAAAGGCCGCATTATCTTCCGCGGCAAAGAACGGAAAGAAGAGAAAAAAGATTAGCCTATTACAATGTATTAAACCACTGTTTCCCGAATATCAATGTCCAACTCGTCGTTTTTAGTCTCGACTTTCACTTGCCCGCCTTCTGACAGTCGCCCAAATAACAATTCATCGGCCAAGTACTTTCTGAGCTTTTCATCGATCAAGCGTGCCATGGGTCGTGCACCGTTTTCATGATCATAGCCATGTTCGGCTAACCATAAACGTGCATCTTCATTGACATCCAGTGTCACGTGTTTTGCAGACAACTGCTCAGACAGCTCCCCTAAAAACTTATTCACAACACTGGCAATGGTGGCTGCATCCAAATGTTTAAACTGTACAATTGAATCTAACCGATTTCGAAATTCTGGCGTAAATACACGTTTAATCGCCGACATACTGTCGGTCACATCCCGCGCAGTTGTAAACCCAATCGGCGTATGCGTTAACTCAGATGCGCCGGCATTTGTTGTCATCACAATAATCGTATGTCGAAAATCGACTTTACGTCCATTGCTATCCGTCAATATCCCGTGATCCATCACTTGTAATAACAAGTTATAAATATCCGCATGTGCTTTTTCTATTTCATCTAACAATATAACGGAATGTGGATGCTTGTACACTTCTTCGGTGAGCAATCCACCGTTATCAAATCCGACATAGCCCGGAGGCGCGCCAACTAAACGTGAAATCGTATGATGCTCTTGATATTCTGACATATCAAATCGCAACAACTCCACGCCCATAATCCGCGCTAACTGCCGTGCCACTTCTGTTTTACCCACGCCCGTTGGCCCCGCAAACAAAAATGATCCCATCGGTTTATCACCTACACGCAATCCCGACCGCGACAACTTAATAGCCGTCACCAAAGAACTGATTGCACGATCTTGCCCATAAATAACCGAACTCAAATCGGATTCTAATGTTTTTAATTTAATCTTATCCGAACGCGATACGTTTTGTTCTGGAATACGGGCTGTTTTCGCCACCACCATCGCAATCATTTTTTCATCGATAACACCGGTTTGTTTTGATTTCGGCAATAACACATGACAGGCACCTGCCTCATCGACCACATCGACTGCTTTGTCCGGCAAGAAACGATCATTAATGTAACGTGCAGATAAGTTTGCCGCTGCTTGCAATGCTTCATCGGTATATTTTACTTTATGATGTGCTTCTAACTTATCACGCAAGCCTTGTAAAATTTGAATGGTTTCTTCGATCGTATTTTCAGGCACTTCCGTTACCTTAAATCGTCGAGCCAATGCAGAATCTTTTTCAAATACACGTCGATATTCTTGAAATGTCGTTGCTCCCACGCAGCGAAACTCGCCCGAGCCTAACAACGGCTTTAATAAATTCGACACATCGAGCATACCGCCTGATGCGGAACCTGCGCCAATAATGGTATGAATCTCATCGATAAAAAGGATGGCGCCCTTTTCTTTTTTTAATCCTTCGAGTAGATCTTTCATACGTTTTTCAAAATCACCACGATATTTGGTGCCGGCCAATAACGCACCTAAATCTAATGAATACACGGTACTATTCGATAAATGTTTTGGCGCTTTACCTTCCACAATCATTTTAGCAATGCCTTCGACAATCGCGGTTTTGCCTACGCCCGGCTCCCCCACTAATAATGGATTGTTTTTGCGACGACGACTAAACACTTGTAAAACATGTTCAATCACATCGGCTCGACCGATCAATGGATCAATTTTACCTTGTCGCGCTTTATCATTGAGATTACATAATATATCATTTTCTTCTGATTGTTTGGCGTGTTGCTGCGCGATCAGCTCGTCCAATTCAGAAAATGCTTGTGCAGCTGCGAGCGGATCAATTTGGTTTAAATCATTTAGATTATCTGATTTATCTGATTTATCAAATCTATCCGCCGACTGCGGGAATCCTTGATAAACTTCATTTTCAACCGCTTGTCGTGTAACGCCTTCTTGTTCTAGAAAATAAACACTGCGGCTGGCTGTTTCATCAAAAATTGCTTCTAATACATGCGCACCAGTCGCTTCCAATAAACCGGACGATTGCGCACGAAACACCGCACGCTGTAAAACGCGTTGCAACCCTAATGTCGGTTGTGTTTCGCGGTCATTGACGCTGGGAGGGATTTTAGGCGTACTTTTGCTGATAAAGCCACCGAGTTTTTTCTTTAAACTTGGAATATCGACGTTACAAGATTTTAAGATTTTAACAACAGCAGAATTTTCTAACAATCCATGCACTAAATGTTCTACTGTAAAATATTCATGTCTTTTTTCGCGCGCTTCTTTAAACGCAATATTCAACGTATATTCTAGTTCTTTATCTAACATGTTTTCCTCCAGTTTTCCCTTTCGCCCTGCAGAATCCATTCCGCGTTCCTTGGCAAATACTGATTAATGGACTTTAGCCCATTCACAACTTTAGTATAGACAGGCTAAACTATTTCGCTTGCGAACTTTTTAAATATTTATAAAAATGCATAATTCATGACCGCGCTGATCTTAAAACACACAAATATATATACTTATCCACAGGCTGTGCGCAAATAAAACACATATAAAATCAGGATTATCCTGGTCAATACCATCTCTTCCCATTATAATGACCGCAACTTCATAAAAATCCCCGCGGCAAGCCGCGGGGAAATCTTCACATTATTAAATGAGGATTGTTCGGTTTGACCAAAAAACTTTTAGGTCTACGCAAGATCTGGAACATGAACATCGGCCTCATTGGTATCAACTTTGGTTGGGGCTTGCAGATGGCTAATATGAGCGCCATCTACGAATACTTGGGCGCAAAGCCCAGTCATATTCCTATTCTTTGGCTCGCTGCGCCGTTAACCGGTTTATTAATTCAACCCATTATTGGTTGCATGAGTGATCATACCTGGTGTTTTCTCGGCCGACGAAAACCTTATATCTTAGTCGGCGCTATTCTCTCCAGCATTGCATTGTTTTTTATGCCTTTGAGTTCCACGCTTTGGATGGCCGCGGTGACACTTTGGATTTTAGATGCATCGGTCAATGTCAGCATGGGACCTTTTCGCGCATTGGTGCCTGATTTACTGCCGGAATCACAAGTCACCATTGGTTATATCATCCAAGCAATTACCATTGCGATTGGAACCGTCACTGCTTCAGCGTTACCTTGGATTTTGCAAAATATATTCCATGTGTCATCAGACAGCGGCAATATTCCGCTTGTCGTGCGCTGGTCTTTTTGGGTCGGCGCGCTGGTCTTTATACTTTCTATTTTATGGACCACGCTTTCAACCCAAGAACTTGCGCCCGATTGTTGTGTTAAAAAACACTGGAAAGAAACGCGTGTAGATATGTTCCATGACATATTTCACCTGCCAAAAAAAATGTGGGATTTGGGTTGGGTGATGATATTTTCATGGATGGGATTGTTTTGTATGTTTTTATTTTTCCCCATTGCGGTCGCTAACAACATTTTTAATGCCGCGCCTAACACACCGCAATATTTAGCGGGATTAGAATGGGCAGGATTATGTTTTGCTATTTATGCCGCTTTCTTTTTATTAGTCTCCTTTCTGTTGCCTTATATCAACAAACTCATTTCACGCAAAATGATCCATGTGTTGTCATTAGCGTGTGGTGGACTGGGTTTAGTCGGTATGTTATTGATCCATACAAAATGGGCGCTCATTTGGTCGATGCTCGGCATTGGTATTGCCTTTGCCAGCATGCAAAGCATGCCATACGCGATGCTTGCAAATTCTTTACCGGAAGAAAAAATAGGTATTTATATGGGCATCTTCAATTTATTTATCGTCGTTCCTGAAATTCTGATTTCTGTCGGATTTGGATTTATCATGCAATATATCTTACATAATAATCGTGAACTGGCCGTCGTCACTGGCGGTATCTTTATGCTTATCGCCAGCTTGTTGACCTTAAGAGTAAAGGATGTCAGCACATGAAATATCGAAAGCTTCTATTGCTCGGCTTGTCCATCGCCATTGCCTCTTCAGCCGGTTGCGACCGCTTACGAAATGAATTGTTGAAAAATCCAATCACTCCCGCACACGTGAGTTTTTTTGTCAGTAGCCATGTGATTTTACGCGACTATTGTCAGAACGGCGACTGGCCAAGCCAGATTAATATTAATATTCCTGATGCGGGCATTACCTGCAAAAATGATATATGCTTTTTGACGCCACCGTCATCTTATTTCAAACAACAATCAAAACCCGAAACTATTCATATCATGATAAAACCACAACATTGCGCCAATAAAACTGACTGTATTATCAAAACAATAATCTTTCGTCATCAACATGTTCTATCTGTTGATTACACAACATTCAAAAGGGCACCTAATGTCAACCGCTTACAGCAAGAGGTCATTCACGTCACCGTACACGCAGATGATTATCTCTTAAACGATAAAGTAGAAAACTTAAAAACAAAAACAGATACCCTCTTAGATGCAACGGCATTAGTCACGTGCAAACCAACCTTTCAACTAGAGCTGCAACCGCATAAGCTGATGTAAGATTAATCACTTGCTTTCAAGATAATTTTCCCCTATAGTCATCCAGATAATTATCCATGATAAAGCGCGCCGAGATTG
>MGXQ01000014.1 GCA_001801405.1 Gammaproteobacteria bacterium RIFCSPHIGHO2_02_FULL_42_13
TTCGGGATCGAAAGATCAGGAACAAGATAAGCAAGAAAAAAAGCCATCGATGCATTGGTATGCGGTGCAGGCTTATTCGAATTTTGAACCTTATGTGATGAAGGCGTTGGCTCAGCGCATCAAAGAACAGCATAAGGAAGAATTTTTTGGTGAAATTATGGTGCCAAAAGAACAAGTGGTTGAAATGAAGCAAGGGCAGAAGCGCACGAGTGAACGCAAGTATTTTCCGGGTTATGTTTTAGTTCGTATGATTATGACGGATGATACATGGCATTTAGTGAAATCAGTTCCTAAGGTGCTTGGGTTTATTGGTGGAACGAGCACGCGACCTGCGCCGATTAGCGATAAAGATGTGCATGATATTCTTGATCGCGTGAAAGAGGGCGCGGATAAGCCGAAGCCAAAAATTGTTTACGAAATTGGAGAGGTGGTTCGAGTGATTGATGGTCCTTTTGCGGACTTCAATGGTGTCGTTGAAGAAGTCAATTATGAGAAAAATCGGTTACGAGTAGCGGTTTTGATTTTTGGACGTTCTACGCCGGTAGAATTGGAATTTGGACAGGTTAATAAAAATTAATTTGTTTTAATATAGGGGGAGTTTCGATTTAATCGGAACGCTTGTACCCAAAGAGAGGTGTGATATGGCAACAAAAAAAGTGAAAAAAATAAAAGGATTTATTAATTTATTAATTGCGCCGGGCGCAGCAAACCCAAGTCCGCCCATAGGTCCTGCTTTAGGACAAAAGGGCGTGAACATTATGGAGTTTTGTACGGCCTTTAACAATGCAACCAATAAATTAGATAAAGCATTAAAAGTTCCTACCATTATTACTGTCTATGAAGATAGAAGTTTTTCATTTGTGGTGAAACAGCCGCCGGCTTCCGCTTTAATTTTAAAAGCGACAGGCTTACCAAAAGGTAGCTCTAAACCAAATAGTGAAAAAGTGGGTAAATTAAGTCGTACGCAATTAGAAGAAATTGCCAAAACAAAAATGCCCGATCTTACAGCAGGCAGTTTAAAAGCAGCCATGCGCACTATTGCGGGCACGGCGCGTAATATGGGTATTGAAGTGGAGGAATTTGAATAATGGCTACTACGCTATCAAAAAGAATGCGAAAGATTTATGAAACAGCGCCAGCTAACACGGTGATGTCAGCGCTCGATGCGTTTGAAACGTTAAAAAAACTATCAACGGTTAAATTTGTTGAGAGCGTTGATGTGAGTGTTAATTTAGGCATTGACTGCAAAAAAAGCGAACAAACTGTTCGCGGTTCAACGTTGTTGCCAAAGGGTACGGGTCGCAATGTGAAAGTGGCCGTGATGACGCAGGGCGCATCGGCAGACAAAGCCAAAAAAGCGGGTGCCGATTTGGTCGGTTATGATGATTTGGCAAAAGCCATTACGGCGGGTGAATTTAATTTTGATGTATTAATTGCGACGCCAGATGCGATGCCATTGATCGGTAAGTTGGGTCCCATTTTAGGACCACGTGGAATGATGCCGAATCCAAAATTAGGAACCGTTACAACCGATGTGGAAACGGCGGTGACGAATGCAAAATCAGGACAGGTAACATTTAGAATAGATAAAGCCGGCATTATTCATTGCCGCATTGGTACGGTAAAATTTTCCGCGCAAGATTTGAAAGAAAACTTGGAATCGTTGATTATTGGGCTGCAAAAAGCAAAACCAAGTTCAGCAAAAGGTATATTTTTAAAGAAGATCACGGTTTCCACTACCATGGGACCGGGGATTTTGGTGGATCAAAATACCTTGGAGATTAAATAAAAGAATTCACGATTGGGGGTTGATTTTATGATTAACCGATAATCGTCGAAGACCGTCAGCGTGATCTGGATAGAAATATTTGGATTGCTTAATCGGGAACTTGTTCCTAGCTTACGTAGGCGGTGTTTCCTAATCGGACACCGAATGAGAGTTTGTTATCTGAAAAGATAATGTGAAGATTTCCCCGCGGCTTGCCGCGTGGGACTTTTCGCTTGGGGATTCTCAAGGGGAGCAGGCGAACGCTCCCCTTGAGTCGCCGTTCGCGCGGCTTTGCCGCGCAGGCGAAATCTTACCAAGAAATAAAAATACCCCGTCTGCTTGCAGCGGGGATTTTTATCAAATGATAAATGGGGAGGTAACGAAAGTGCCATTAACATTAGAACAGAAAAAGCAGATTGTGACCGAAGTAGCGGAAGTTGCTTCAAGTGCATTGTCTGCAACTGTAGCTGATTATCGTGGGCTGACAGTTACCGAAATGAATGAGCTTCGCGCCAAAGCGCGTGCTGCCAATGTGTATTTGAGAATCGTACGAAATACCTTGGCGCGACGTGCGTTGGAAGGCACAGAGTTTGCTTGTTTACAGGAAGTGTTAACAGGACAGTTATTGTTAGCATTTTCTAAAACAGAGCCGAGTGCTAGTGCGCGATTAATGCGTGATTTTGTTGAAGAGCATGAAAAACTAGAAGTGAAAGCATTAGCCATTAATGGTGAACTGTTTTCGGCGAGTCATTTGAACGCAATTGCAAAATTGCCAACACGTGATGAAGCGTTGGCATTGTTGATGTCAGTGATGCAGGCGCCAATTAGTAAATTTGTGCGTACGTTAGCAGAGCCATGTGCTAAGTTTGTTCGAACGGTAGCGGCAGTGCGAGATAAAAAACAAGCTGCATAGAAATTAATTGAAAAGAGGTAAATATATATGACTACGAAGGTTGCAAAAGAAGATATTTTAGAAGCAATATCTCAGATGAGCGTGATGGATATCGTTGAATTGGTGAAAGCGATGGAAACAAAATTCGGCGTGTCTGCACAAGCTGCTGTTCATGTTGCTGCACCGGCCGCAGGTGGTGGTGAAGCGGCTGAAGAAAAGACAGAATTTGATGTCTTGATGTCCAGTTTCGGCGAAAATAAAGTGGGCGTAATCAAAGTGATTCGCACGATTACTGGGCTAGGTCTTAAAGAAGCAAAAGACTTAGTGGAAAAAGCACCGACGAAAGTGAAGGAAGGTGTTGCCAAAGCCGAAGCCGAGAAAATTAAAAAACAATTGGAAGAAGCAGGCGCCTCTGCCGAGGTTAAATAATCTGAATTATCGGATAATTTCCATTCAGGGATGTGTGGCTGGCAGCGTAAATGCTGCCGGCCTTTTGCGTTAAAGAAATTACATACTGAGGTTATTCATGGCTACTAAAGTAAAAATTTTAGAAATGACGAATACGGAAAGACAACGTTTTCGCAAGGATTTTAGTCGGTATTCAACCATCGTTGAAATTCCTTTCTTGTTGAAAACACAGTTGGATTCTTATGAGGAATTTTTACAACTTTACACGCCGGATAGCGCGCGCGCAAACAGAGGGTTAGAGGCTGCATTTAAATCCGTTTTCCCTATTACCAGTTATTCAGGCAATGTATTGTTGGAATATCTTTGTTACCATTTGGGCGAAGCGCCTTTTAACGTCAATGAATGTAAAATTCGTGGGCTAACTTATGCGGCGCCGATGCGCGTCAAAATGCGTTTAACTATTTTTGACATCAATGGAAAAGAGCGCGAAGTTAAAGATATTAGAGAGCAAGAAGTGTATTTGGGCGACATTCCTTTGATGACGGATTTTGGTAGTTTTGTTATTAATGGTACCGAGCGGGTCGTTGTTTCACAATTGCATCGTTCACCCGGTGTGTTTTTCGATCATGATAAAGGAAGAACGCATTCGTCTGGTAAATTACTTTATTCTGCACGTATTATTCCTTATCGTGGGTCTTGGTTAGATTTTGAATTTGATCCCAAAGATGCTTTATATGTTCGCATTGATCGTCGTCGAAAATTACCGGTGACAGTATTGTTGCGAGCATTAGGTTATTCCAGCCAGGAAGTGTTAAATTTGTTTTTTGAAAGAGAGTGCTTTCACAAGGAGAAAGGCCAGTGGATGTTAGATTTAGTGCCCGATCGCTTGAAAGGTCAGGTCGCGAATTTTGATATCAAAAGTAAAGCGGGAAAATTGATCATTCAGGAAGGCAAGCGTATTACGGCGCGACATATTAATGAATTAGAAAAATCCAAGCTTAAAATGATCACGGTTCCCGCAGAATTTTTGTGTGATCGTGTATTAGCCGAAGATATTATCGATAAAGAAACCGGCGAAATTATTGTGCCACTTAATTCGGAAATTACGCCAGAATTGTTAGAATTGATTGAAGAAAAGAAAATTGATGAAGTGCAGACTTTATACGTTAACGAGTTTGATCATGGTCCTTATATTTCGAGCACTATGCGAATTGACCCGACGCAAACCCAGCTAGAAGCATTAATTGAAATTTATCGCATGATGCGTCCGGGAGAGCCGCCCACAAAAGAAGCCGCCGAAGGGTTGTTTAAAAATTTATTTTTCAGCGAAGATCGCTATGATTTTTCAGTGGTTGGCCGCATGAAATTTAATCGCCGTGTTGGTTTTGGCGATGAAAAAACCGATAGAATATTATCAAACGAAGATATTATTGCGGCATTAAAAGTGCTGATCGATATTCGTGATGGCAAAGGCCATGTGGATGACATCGATCACTTAGGTAATCGTCGCGTGAGAAGTGTGGGTGAAATGGTTGAAAACCAATTTCGGGTTGGCTTGGTGCGTGTGGAAAAATCTGCAAAAGAACGTTTAAATGTTGCCGATTTAGAAAACTTAATGCCACAAGATCTCATTAATGCGAAACCGGTGACCGGTGCGATACGAGAGTTTTTTTGTTCGGGTCAGTTATCTCAATTTATGGATCAGAACAATCCATTATCGGGGGTGACACATTCAAGACGTATTTCTGCATTGGGGCCAGGCGGATTAAATCGTGAGCGAGCTGGCTTTGAAGTGCGTGACGTGCATGCGACACACTATGGTCGTGTTTGTCCGATTGAAACACCGGAAGGTCCAAATATTGGATTGATTAATTCATTGGCGGTGTATGCGCAAATGAATCAATATGGATTTTTAGAGTCCCCCTATCGAGAAGTGATCGATGGGCATATCACCAATAAAATTGTTTATCTTTCCGCGATTGAAGAAGATGAGCATGTGATTGCGCAGGCGACTGCAGCGGTGGATGCTAAAAATAATCTAGTGGATGAGTTGGTTCCCTGTCGTCATCGGAACGAAGTGGCGATGATGCCGAAAGATCAAATTCGTTTTATGGATGTATCGCCACGACAAATTGTATCCGTTGCTGCTGCTTTAATTCCATTTTTAGAACATGACGACGTTGCGCGTGCATTGATGGGTTCCAACATGCAGCGCCAAGCGGTACCTTTAATTCGTAGCGAAAAGCCTTTGGTAGGCACCGGCATGGAGCGCACGGTTGCTAGAGATTCTGGGGTCACTGTCGTCGCCAAGCGTGGTGGTGTGGTAGATTCCGTGGATGCAGGACGTATTGTTATTCGTATTAATGACAACGAAATGGTTGAGAATGATTCCGGCGTTGATATTTATAATTTAATTAAATACATGCGTTCGAATCAAAATTCTTGTATGAATCAACGTCCATTGGTTAAGACAGGCGATGTTGTCATGCGCGGTGATATTTTGGCGGATGGTTCTGCAACAGACTTAGGCGAGTTAGCGTTGGGGCAAAACCTGCTGGTCGCTTTTATGTCTTGGAATGGTTATAACTTTGAAGATTCTATTCTTATTTCAGAACGTGTTGTGGAAGAAGATCGATTTACATCGATTCACATACAAGAACTTTCTTGTATTGCGCGCGATACTAAATTGGGAGCAGAAGAAGTGACTGCTGACATTCCCAATGTCGGTGAAAGTGCTTTAGCTAAATTAGATGAGTCAGGCATCGTTTATTTGGGTGCCGAAGTTTCTGCGGGCGATATCTTGGTTGGTAAGGTGACACCCAAGGGTGAAACGCAGTTATCACCAGAAGAAAAATTATTACGCGCGATTTTTGGTGAGAAAGCTTCCGATGTCAAAGATACTTCGTTGCGTGTACCAACGGGTATGGATGGTACCGTTATCGATGTGCAAGTATTTGCGCGCGATGGGGTGGAAAAAGATGCGCGCACCTTGCAAATTGAAGAAACTAAATTGGCGCAAATTAAAAAAGATTTGCATGACGAGTTTAGAATTCGTGAAAGCGTCATTATGCAGCAAGTTGAAAAATTGGTGTTGACTTGCGTGGTCGAAAAGGGCACGAAAGGCTTAAAGGCTGGCGCTAAAGTCACCCAAGAGTATTTGTCAGAAACGCAGCCGCAAAAATGGTTTGATATCGTGTTGCGCGATGCGAAGAAAGACAAACAATTGCAGTCTTTTCACTCGCAATTAAAGAGTTTGCGTGATGAATATGATGAGAAATTTGTTCAGCAAAGTAAAAAGGTGACGCAAGGCGATGATTTAGCACCGGGCGTCTTAAAAGTGGTTAAAGTTTATTTGGCGGTCAAGCGTCGTATTCAGCCGGGCGATAAGATGGCGGGACGACACGGAAATAAAGGTGTTATTTCTTTAATTGTACCGACAGAAGATATGCCTTATATGGCAGATGGAACGCCGGTGGATATTGTTTTGAACCCACTGGGCGTGCCTTCTCGAATGAACATCGGCCAGGTATTGGAAACACATTTGGGCTGGGCGGCGAAAGGATTGGGCCAAAAAATAGGTAAATTATTGGATGAGAAAGCGCAAATTACAAAAGTACGTGCGTTGTTGACGGATGTGTATAACGAAGAAAGCACTAAACAAATGGATTTGAAAGAGCTGAGTAATGAAGAAGTCATGACGTTGGCCGACAATTTACGTAAAGGCGTGCCGATGGCGACACCGGTGTTTGACGGGGCTTCTGAAAAACAGATTAAGCATATGTTATCGTTAGCGGACTTGCCGACGAATGGTCAAACTATTTTATATGATGGACGTACGGGGCAGCAATTTGATCGACCGATTACGGTTGGTTGTATGTATATCTTAAAACTTAACCATTTGGTGGAAGATAAGATGCATGCGCGCTCAACCGGTTCTTATAGCTTGGTGACACAGCAGCCGTTAGGAGGTAAAGCGCAGTTTGGTGGCCAACGTTTTGGTGAAATGGAAGTTTGGGCGTTAGAGGCTTACGGTGCGGCGTATGCGTTGCAAGAAATGTTGACGGTCAAGTCAGACGATATCGCGGGTCGAACAAAAATTTATAAAAATATTGTGAATAACGATCACAGTATGGATCCGGGCATGCCCGAATCCTTTAATGTGTTGATCAAAGAAATTCGATCGTTGGGTCTTGATATTGAATTGGAACATGAATAGAAGTTGAAATGAGAGGGTAAAATTTATGGTAAGTGCTGCTGCTAATTTTAGAGATTTGTACAGTGTAGTGAAGCGACCAGAACAATATACTGATATTGATGCTATCCGCATCGCATTGGCGTCTCCCGAAACAATACGTTCCTGGTCTTTTGGCGAAGTGAAAAAAGCAGAAACCGTAAATTACAGAACACATCGACCGGAAAGAGATGGATTGTTTTGTGCAAAAATCTTTGGTCCCGTTAAAGATTATGAATGTTTATGCGGTAAATACAAACGTCTGAAGCATCGCGGGGTGGTGTGTGAAAAATGTGGCGTCGAAGTTACGTTGGCTAAGGTACGTCGTGAACGTATGGGGCACATTGAATTAGCATCGCCCGTTGCGCATATATGGTATCTAAAATCCTTACCTTCTCGTATCGGATTGTTATTGGATATGACCTTGCGCGATATTGAACGCGTGCTTTATTTTGAAGCGTTTGTTGTCGTTAATCCAGGGATGACAAAGTTAGAATGTGGCCAATTACTGTCAGATGAAGATTTTCTCGATGCCATTGAAGAATATGGTGATGAGTTTGATGCGCGTATGGGTGCTGAAGCTATTCGAGAATTGTTGTCGGCGCTTGATTTGAAAGAAGAAGTGCAAACGATTAGAAATGATCTTGCCAATACAAAATCGGATACAAAATTAAAAAAATTAACAAAACGTTTGAAGTTGCTAGAAGCATTTTTGGAATCGGGTAATCGTCCAGAATGGATGATTTTGTCTGTATTGCCTGTATTACCGCCGGATCTTCGACCGTTGGTGCCTTTAGAAGGAGGTCGTTTTGCGACTTCTGATCTCAATGATTTATATCGCCGCGTGATTAATCGCAACAATCGATTAAAACGCCTTTTAGATTTAAGTGCCCCCGATATTATTGTGCGTAATGAAAAACGCATGTTACAAGAATCCGTCGATGCGTTGTTAGACAATGGTCGTCGCGGGCGTGCGGTAACGGGATCTAACAAGCGACCCTTAAAATCGTTAGCGGATATGATTAAAGGAAAACAAGGTCGTTTCAGACAAAACTTGCTCGGTAAACGCGTCGATTATTCAGGTCGTTCCGTGATTGTGGTTGGACCAAAATTAAAATTATATCAATGCGGGTTGCCAAAGCGCATGGCATTAGAGTTATTTAAACCATTCATTTTCAGTAAATTACAATTTAAAGGGTTGGCGTCTACCATTAAAGCAGCGAAAAAAATGGTGGAGCGTGAGACCTCAGAAGTTTGGGATATTTTAGAAGAAGTGATTCGTGAGCATCCGGTATTATTAAACCGAGCACCGACCTTGCATCGATTGGGTATTCAGGCGTTTGAGCCGACGCTGATTGAAGGTAAAGCCATTCAGTTACATCCGCTTGTTTGTACGGCCTATAATGCTGACTTTGACGGAGATCAAATGGCCGTGCATGTGCCGTTAACCTTAGAAGCGCAGTTGGAAGCACGTGCGCTCATGATGTCAACGAATAATATTTTATCACCGGCAAATGGTGAGCCCATTATTGTGCCCACGCAAGATGTTGTATTGGGTTTGTATTATATGACGCGTTCGCGCATCAATGTGACGGGCGAAGGGATGATTTTCTCTGATGTGAGAGAGGTGCATCGTGCCTATGAATCAGGTCATGCGGATTTGCATGCAAAGATTAAGGTGCGTATTACGGAGATGGTATTTGGGTCGGAGGGTAAAAATGCATTACCAGTAACCAAATTGGTTGAAACGACGGTTGGTCGTGCGTTGTTATTCGATATTTTGCCCAAAGGATTGCCCTTTGCGTTAATAAATAAAACATTAAATAAGAAAACGATTTCAGGATTAGTTAATGCTTGTTATCGCCAGGCAGGATTAAAAGAAACTGCTATTTTTGCGGATCAGTTAATGTATACGGGATTTCGTTTTGCAACGCGCTCCGGTATTTCAATTGGTATTGATGACTTGCTCATTCCTGAAAGCAAACAAGAAATCATTGAGCGTGCGGATGCCGAAGTGCTTGAGATCACGAAGCAGTATTCTTCCGGTTTATTAACGCGCAGCGAATGCTATAACATGATCATCGACGTTTGGTCGCGTGCTAATGATGAAGTGGCGTCCGTGATGGAAAAAGGATTAGCAAAAGAGATGGTGAAAAATGCTGCCGGTGTATTGACGGAGCAAGAATCGATGA
>MGXQ01000015.1 GCA_001801405.1 Gammaproteobacteria bacterium RIFCSPHIGHO2_02_FULL_42_13
AAGCGGTTAAAATTTAATTTAAACCGCCGTATGCGACATCGCACGTACGGTGGTGTGAGAGGACGGCGAGGTGACTCGCCTCCTACTCGATCAATTTGCCAGAGACGCTTTTGGGAGCATATGAAAGGACGTGTTAGCAGAAAGCTGTGGAGAATGTATGAAATTAAAAGAAGGAAATTAGGGAGCATCTGTCTGTTGACAGATTTCACGCATTGAGGCATCATGGTGTGGTTGTTTTAACATAAAAAGGATGAAATTTATGCTATTTATGAAAAAAATTACGTTTGGTGGCTTAATGCTAAGTCTGCTGATGTTAGTCGGTTGCGCAAGCACAACTATTATACCTGAAGGCGGCAATAAATTTAGCGTAATCAGCACATCTGACAGCGAAGGCGTCGCGAACCGAGCAGCTATGTCAAAAGCCACTAAAACCTGTGAGGACCTCAATCGCAGCGTACAAGTCCTGCAACACGCTTCCAAATATCAGGGCGCAGATCAACAGACCAAAGCAGTTGCTGGCACAGTATCTGCCGTGGCGAGTATGATTACACACAGCGATTCCTACCATTCAGCAAACACCAGTGACGACTACGAAGTCAAAATGACATTTTTGTGTAAATAATCTTTTACGAAAAGCGACGTGCTACCCACACGTCGTTTTTTAATTTTCTAAAATTTTCTTGCGATACACGTTTGAGTAGACTAGGGCTGCAATGCCCTGGTCTACTCACCCGGTGAATTGGACATTCATTTAAATTTTTACATCTTTATGCAAACTATGCTGGTCATAGAAATGGTATTCCGATTAGCGTGGAACTTCTAACCGTAATATCATTGGCATTTGTTCTGGTGCGATGAGTCTTAGCATCAGCGAGGCTATGCCGCATTCTCCCATCATCAAGCCCGGTGTAATGATGTTCATTGGCGTGTCACAGGGGTATGTTCCTTTTGCCAAAGTTTGTAGAATTGAGGTACAAATAGCCCAGATTTTTTTATCTTCTTTGGTATGATAATTTTTTAATATGGCTTCCCAGAGAAAATCAAAATTTCCTAAATGGCCATGACAGAGATTATAGTAACCCTTAAAGCCTTGTTGTATCGTTGTATTGATGGCGGCTTTTATTTCAGTACTTACAGCATCGTCATGCCATCTCACTGGCATATCCAATTTGCTTAGTCCTATGCCGGGAGCGCCGTGGCACCAGGCTGTTATAAACGAAAGATGATTTGTTCTGAAATCAGGCCAGTTTTTTTTCTTATCGACATAACAATTTCTTTCATACTTTGACGCGTTTATAATCCAGTTTTTTACTGTTTGGTGTGAGAGGTGTTGTTCATAGAAAATTGATAATGCCCAACGCATGCCGGAAACGCCGTGTGAGACTCCAAGTAATGATCGGGTGACAGCTTCATTCGTTATCGGCGATTGACTGGGATCAGGATAATATTGCAAAAGATGGTTAACGCAGGAGATGACAATATTTTCTATTATTTCATCCTCCACAATATGACGCGCCGATTGTATTGCAACCAGACAGCCAGATACGCCAGATATAATGTCCAGTGTTTTATCTTGCGGTATGCGTGTCTGTAATAGGGTACATATTTTTTGTATGCCTGCTTTTGTTGATGGGAAATGCCATAAGTGATAAAAATGGCTTAATGTATATAGTAATCCACCTAGGCCAGCAAATGCACCAACAGATTGCGGCAGATGTTCCGTTGACAAATGCGTATAATATTCTATTGTATGGCAGCAGTATTGTGCTATCTCGATATATTTTTTTTTATTTAAAATTTTTCCAGCATACGCAAAAATCAAGCCTATGCCAGGCAGACCACTATACAATGAGAGATTCGTGAGGTCGGTTGTCCAAAGATCATGTGTAGAATGCTGGGAGCTTGATAATGGCAAGAGAGTAGGCCAAGTAATTAAATGCTCTTCTTTGATAGCAGTTTTCTCTATTCTATCTAACACAGCACATGCTATTTGTATTGCTTGATGACATATCTCAATGTGCGGCAATGGCGTCACATTACTCCGCATTTTTCTTGGCGATCTCTTTGCGCCATTATTGAGGCGGGCTGCTTCGTAACTCTGTCGAATAATGGTTGATTGCAGCCATAAATCTTGTTCATTGATGTGTGTCGCTATGTTTCTTTTGATGCGTTGCAGCCCTGTTTCAATAACCTGTATGCCTGTTGGTTTTTTATTCGAATTATAAATTGTCTTAGATTGGCTGGTTGTTGTGAAATATGGGATATTGCCATGATTAAGATCATATAATTCAAATGGAACAATTTTATAGTGTATCGAATTCCTCCCCCCTTGTTTATTTAACCATTCGAAATGTTGTTTTCTTTTTTCCGCAAAATACCATAATTCTGGGTGGTAACTTTCATATAGCAATTTCCCATAATCGGCGGTATTTCTAAGCAGGACTCTAATTTCAGTAGAATTAAATGCGTGTAAAACAGATTTTCTGCTTAGCAGATAATTTTTATTTTTTATAAAAATTTGGTAGGTGTTTTTAAAGCCTATCATAAAATCCTGTTCATACTGTAGTGGATTAATGCGATGCTTTTTAAGCGTTGGAATGTTGTCTGTTTTTGGAAAAGCAAATTGCATGCGTTTGGCAAACATCTTATCGGTGCCGGCTTTTTCCCATGCAATGCGTAGATAAGGCGCAATAGTGCCGCCTCGGCCCAGTAGGGCACTTGCATCTATTCCGTTGTGATCAGCTTTTACCATCATGCGTTTTGGCAAAAAAAATGTTTGGCTCACCAAGGTACGCTGTATTTTTTGTTGCTGATTTATGGATAAATTAGGCTGTAGTAAACATTCGAAATCAACGATCACCGGATATTCTCCATGCGCAATCAGATTTTCACGATGAATATCTGAACCAGATAGGATATGTAATATAGCTAATAAACTACCCGCGCGTTTATAAAAACGTTTGAGTGCTTTAACGTTCTGACATGGTTTGGCAGTAACATATTCACACCAGCCATAATATTTTTTATCAATGATGGTTGGTATTGCATGTTGAATTTTTTGATATTGGTTGAGCCAGGACAAAAACTGTTGGCACGCAATATCTATTTTGAGTGAACGTGGTTTATAAACGATATTTTTTTCTTGGCGATGATTTTTAAACGTTAAAACTAAAACCGCTCTGCCTTGACAATGGGTATCGCCGGTGGATTTAATATGGTGCAGCAAAAATCTTTGATCATTGTTTAAAAAATTCTTATATAATATCCCTTTGTCTTTCTCAAGTCGGTTTAAAAATTCGCGGGTTACTGTTATATATTGATGAATTGCTATTGAAATATAGCTTGCCAATTCAGTATATTTAGCAAATAAATCCAGAGCATTTTTTGGTATTTGTAATAAAGCTATATAGTAATTAAATCTTTCTTGGCTTGT
Source organism: Gammaproteobacteria bacterium RIFCSPHIGHO2_02_FULL_42_13 (assembly GCA_001801405.1). Lineage (GTDB taxonomy): Bacteria > Pseudomonadota > Gammaproteobacteria > UBA12402 > UBA12402 > O2-02-FULL-42-9. Next base: position 3,434 of record MGXQ01000015.1, read on the forward strand.
TTTTCCTATTAAGATTTTTCTATCACTCACAGAATGCATTTCCATGGCACAGACACGTGCAAGCACTGGTGTAAATTTAGAGATCAGATCTTCGGCAATCATCTTTTTTAAAAATGTAGATGAAAGAGAAGTGGTTTTTTTTATTCGTTGATAAATATATTCTGCCACAGGCAACAACATGAAGACGAATTTTTGTTCTGCTGTTTGAGGCATCAAGATGGTGCGCCAATCCTCATACTTGTGATAGGGTTGATGAGTTAAAATATCTTGAATGGATCGCATGCTTTTTCCCTATTTATAAAGAGATGTGGCGAGTTGAGACCCGCCACATATCAAGGTGCATTTTAACTTAGCAATGCATCTGTGAGTAATAACATCCAAACGATGCGAAATTCGCATGAATATTATCATCGCTTTCTGGCATTTCAATATGCTCGGCTATCGTGGCATACTGTGCTTCATATTGCTGAGTAATCATAGTTTTTCTCCTTTTTTATGTTAATGGTTATTTGTCAAAATAGCTATCTTTTGACATTGATAGTATAGCGCATTGCGGTGAGATTATGTTTGCGAAAATTTAGAATTTATTTGAAAAAACAGCATTTTATTTTAAATTATTTGAAATAATTGAATTTTTATGCTAAACTAATTCATATTGTTAATATATTTAGTGGAGGTGGGGATGGATAAAATAGATCGTAAAATTCTGACCTTGTTGCAGGCTAATGGGCATCTCACTAATCAAGAGTTGGCCTCAAAAATTGCCTTATCTCCATCGCCTTGTTTACGGAGAGTGAAGCAGCTTGAAGAATCCGGTATTATTAGACAATATGTGGCATTATTAGACCCTGAAAAATTGGGATTACAACTAACGGTGTTTGTGGTTGTTGGCTTGAATACGCACGAGCCTCACATGATGGTGGCTTTTGAGCAAGCGGTAAAATCCTTTCCTGAAGTTATTCAGTGTGCATTAATTGCCGGGCAGGATCAAGATTATATCTTAAAAATCGTTATACAAAACATGGATGAATATCAATCATTCCTGTTAAAAAAACTAACACAAATCCCAGGAATAAAAAGCGTACGCTCTAGTTTTGTTTTGCGTGAGATTATTAATAAAACAGCCATGCCTATTCCATAGGGGTGGCCACCTGCCAGCTAGTCTGAAGCTGAAGGGCTGCAATGCCCTGGTCTACTCACCCGATTTGCCAATCGCTTGGTCTTCTTTACTGGCTGCGCCTGTGCTATGTTGATGCGCTTTGACAATCTTGCAGCGGGGATTTTTATCCAAGTGCGATTAAGATGCCGCTCATGATATCAATTGGCGTTGGAGGGCATCCTTTAATAATGTAATTAATGGGAATGACCTCGTTAACCGTGTTTAGAATTGCGTAAGAATCTTTAAAGACCCCGCCGCACTGTGCACAGTTTCCGATGGCAATGACTAATTTAGGAAATGGCATCGCCTCATATGTTTTTAGTAAAGCGTCACGCATGTTTTTAGAAACAGGCGCCGTGACGAGCAACATATCTGCGTGACGAGGGCTGGCTACAAAATGTATACCAAATTGTTCAATGTTGTAATAAGGGTTGTTGATGGCTTGAATTTCTAATTCGCAGCCATTACAGGAACCTGCATCCACTAGTCGAATGCTTAATGCGCGATTAAATTGTTTTTTTATTTTTGTCGATAAGGCTGCCCCTATTTGTTGGATATTATCATGAGAGGGTATCAGCGTTTCGGTTTGAATTTTTGATTTAAAGTAAGAAATCTCCGCTGCTTGCAGCGGAGACAAGGGCGCTGGGGAGTCCAGAGGGGAGCAATGCAATGCTCCCCTCTGGTCGCCATTCGCGCGGGTTTCCCGCGCAGGCGAAATCAATTGAGGAAACAATCTCGGCCGCTTGCGGCCGAGTTGTTGAATAATATTTTTTGTAAGTTGCCACATAAAAAACCTTAACTATCTTGACCGCTGTAACTTAAATTGAATGATTTATTGATGAGCGGGAAATCTGCTACGATATTGTTGAATATTGCATATTCAACTGCTAACCAATTTTGCCAAGAGGGGTCATGAAAATGGCACCATTCTACGCGATTGTTATCTAATGACACAATAACTGTTACCGGGCCTCGAAACCCTTCGACGATGCCGATGCCTATTTTTGTTGGTAATGTGTGCTCATGATCATGGGTGAGAGAGGTATTCGCTTCTAGTTGTTTGATAAATTTTCGGATGAGATTAATGCTATCAAAACTTTCTTTAAATCTCATTTCTACTCTTGCGGCAACATCGCCGGTGATTGTTGTGCGCGCTGAAATAAAATTTGGCGTTATACCGTCCATAGGTGGTAAACATCTTATATCGAGATCTATGCCGGATGCTTTGGCGGTGAGTCCTAACAGTCCCAGTTGATGAGCTTGTTCTGTTGAGATAATGCCAGTGGTTTGTAGTCTATCTTGTAATCCGCCATGTGTTTCTACAATTTTATGTAGTGATCGCAATTCTTTTTCTATTTCGATCAATTCAGTGATCATTGATTTCAGTGGCGTGTGAGAGAGTCGCATGTTTTGTGAAAAAGGAGTGATACAGTCCATCATATATCGATGCTTCATATAATGCGCATTATATCGCAGCAATCGTTCTTTTAAACAGCTGAAAGACGATTGTAGCGCGGGAAGGCCTGCGTCATTGATAATCGCGCCAATATCTCCGATATGATTCATCAAACGTTCGCGCTCTAAAAAGATATTGCGCTCCAGTATCACATTTGAATTTGTTATGTAACCGCGACATTGTTCGCATGCCTGTGCAAAGGCAAGAGCATAAGCAACGGTACTGTCCCCGCTGACGCGCCCGATTAGTGTTGATGCATCTTCTATATATTTATTTTTTAATAGCTGGTGAATTCCTTTATGAGTATAGCCGAAGCGTTCCTCTAATTTTAATATGCGTTCTCCCACGACCGAAAATCTAAAATGCCCTGGTTCAATGATTCCTGCGTGTACAGGGCCCACGGGAATTTCATGTGCGCCATCACCAGTTACTTTTTTAAATGCATAATGCAATGTGCGTGCCGGTTTAGTTGAGCCGTTATCGCGTAAAATACCGAGAGGAAAATATCCGTGATTAAGCCAATAGCGTTTGTCTTTAAAATGTCGGGTTGGAATGCGAGTCAGCTCATAGATGGCGCGTTGCAAACGATTACAAACAGGAAATTGACTGCTTAAATCAAGGATGGTTGGTCGCGTTTGTTTTAGGGGGGATTGAACACAATAAATGCTTGCGTCGGACAATAAATATAATGTAAACCAGTGGGTCGATTTAGTTGTTTGATTAGGCGCAACCCATTCCGTTAGTAAGACGCCTTGGTTATTCTTGATGAGCGCGGCAATATTTAATTGTTCGGATAGGGGCACGTCTAGAAAATGTAGAGGTTTGTTGTTTGAGAATGACGTTGAGTGAATGATATATTGTTTTAAGTGGTCCATCATGATTTATAGTCCTTGAGCGAGTAAATGGACAACGGGTTGGATAAAAAATAAAGGGAGCCATAATCCCGCGAATAGCATCAACGATAAGTGCATAAATACGGGCCAGAGAAGATGATGAGTATTGGTTAAAGGCTGATATTCTATGGGATGATCAGAAAATGCAATGCGTTGGATTTTTGAAAAAATAGCAATAAATGAAATAATTAATCCAATGATGATCGGGAGGATGAGCCAAATGGACGTTTTTAAAATGGCAAAAACCAAGATTAATTCGCTGAGGAATAGACCGGAGGGCGGTAATCCTAAAATAGCAAAGCTACTAAACAGTAAGCCCCAGGTGTTCCACGGAATAAGAACGCTTAATCCCTTTAGTTGATTTATATTTTGAGTGTGAAATCGTTGAATAATACTGCCGCTACCGAAGAATGCTGCCGTTTTGCCGAGTGAGTGCATTAGGATATGCAAAAAACCTGCTATATAAGCAAGTGGGGTGCCAATGCCGAGAGCAATGCTGATAAGACTCATGTGTTCAATAGATGAATAGGCAAACAAGCGTTTCAATTTATGTTGTCTGAGCAAGGAAAACGCTGAAAACAAAAGACTGACGACGCCAAAGATCAGGAATAAATAGGTGGCAAAGGATGCAATGGACGTATGAGATAAGATCAGTTTAAATCGTAAGATGGCTAATAGAGCGACATTTAATAGTAATCCGGATAATAACGCAGAAATTGGCGCAGGCCCTTCTGCGTGAGCATCGGGTAGCCAATTATGTAGGGGAAAAAATCCAACTTTTGTGCCATACCCAATAAATAAAAATACAAAAGCAATTGCGAGCAATTTGGTTGAAAAAAGTGGGGCTTGTGTGACTAACGATGTCCAGAGCAAGCCTTGGTCATCGGGCAAATAGGGATGCGCAGTAAAGTAAACAATGACGGTTCCTAAGAGCGCGAGTCCAATGCCAGTGCCACACAGAATGAGGTATTTCCATGCCGCTTCTAATGCTTCATGGGTTTGATAAAGTGCGACGAGAATGACGCTCGTGAGTGTCGAGAGTTCCATGGCAACCCACATGAATGCAATGTTATTGCTTAAAATAACCAGAAACATGCTGAAGGTAAAGAGATGAAAGAACGTATGATAAAACCGATAGATGACGTTATGAAACATAGCGGGTGGTTCATTATTGAGATAGCTGATAGAATAAAAACTGGTGGTGAGTGTGATGAAACTGTTTAAGCCAATGAAAAAAGCACTTAGTTTGTCGCATAATAACGAGTGATGTAGAAAAAATAATGGCTGAGGGTTTTTGTAACTGCTGATGATTAATGGGATGGCCAATAAAAAGCTCAGTGATGCCAATAGGGCACTCCAATAATTGGAGGCATTATGATTTTTTATCCAGGGTAGCGTAACGATGGCAAGCAGCGAAGGAAGTAAAAATAATAAAATAAGATTCATTCCTGCTCCTTTAGTTTTTCTAAGTGAACGGTTTGTAAGGAGCCGTGGGTTGTGCGAATACGTATTAAAAATAATCCAAAAATCATTGTGCCAATCAATAGATCAAAGCCGATGCCCAGTTCAACGAGCCAAGGAAAGCCTTGTGTGAGAGTGACGGATAATAGAAAAATACTGTTTTCCAATACTAATAACCCGATTACTTGAGAAATAGCTTTGCGTCTAAAAATGATCAATAAGAGCGCGAGCAAGCTATTTGCTAGTGATAATGAAAAACTCACGATGGCTTGTCGGCCGATGGCCGATTCGATTTGATGACCGAGCAGTAATGCAAAAATAACCAAGAAAATACCGACGAGTTGTAAAGTAGGTTTGTTGATTAATGGCTCGATATGTTGCGTTAGCTTTAAATAGGTTACGAGCGTCCACAACGCCCATGGCAAAATAACGACTTTAATGATAAAGGTAATGCCAAGCGATAGATACGATTCTATGCCAGGATGCATGCTTGTTTGACATAAAATATAGGCGGTGAGTACTATATTTTGCAAAATCAGTAATTTGACTAAGTTGAGCAGTTGAGTTTGCATCAGCATCAAAAAACTAATCATGATGATCAGGCTGATTAAAAATAATAATATCGATGCGATCATAGATAGGGTTCCGCCAATAGTTGCGTAATGAGCACGCCTAATACCGCCAGCATAAACGCGCTGGCCAAGTAATCGGGTACTTTAAAAAGGCGTCGTTTGCTGTTGATAGATTCAATAAAGCCAATTAAGGCCGCTAGAACAAAAAGTTTTAATAAAGAAGTGATGAACCCGAATAATACATGTGACGTTTGTATATGCCAGCTTAATCCCGTAGGAAAAAATAGCGATAAGATAAAGCCTAGATATAAAGTGAGTTTTATGGCCTTACCCCATTCTATTAGCGCGAGATAGCGACCGGAATATTCTAATATCATTGCTTCATGGATCATGGTGAGTTCTAAATGTGTGGCTGGATTGTCAATAGGGATTCGTCCAGTTTCAGCCAGCGTAATGAGTATGAGTGCGAGTAATGAAAAGATTAAACTTGGATGGAGCAATATGGTGTGATCAATAAAATAAGCAGTGCTGCCGCTTAAATAAGGCGAATGGGTT
>MGXQ01000016.1 GCA_001801405.1 Gammaproteobacteria bacterium RIFCSPHIGHO2_02_FULL_42_13
CATCTGTTTAAAACTATCGGATAACTCATAAACCAATGCAGCTATTTCTTGTGCGCTTGGCGAGAATAAAATTTCAGGCGGATAATGCGTACCAACCTGCATGTCTTTGACAATCTCCATCGATACTTTATTGGCTTCCGCATCAGATTTACCAAATAATCGTTCGGTATAACCAATTTTTTCATTGCAGATACTCTTTTGTAACAGCGGCGCCGTGAATCGTGATAACTCGTCCGGAGAGACAAATTTATGTGTCAACTCTGGCACAGTAATCGGCGAGAAGATATTTAATGTCCCTTCTTTTGCCAACTCTTCTTCAGATTCCCCAATTTCAACCGATTGAGTCTGTTCCTGTATCGCAATTAATGCCGATACACCACGCTCAATTAACGTCGGTGCTGTGTCATGATGCAACGTATCTGACACGGTTTGAATATGTTGTGAAAACTCTGGCACATTGAAGGTGACATTCCCTTCTTTCACAACATCAGCAAATGCAGCGAAGCTATGTTCTAATTCAATCAACACCGCATTTTTTGGCAAATCGACTTGTAAAAAATGAGTCAGGCGCATTTTTTCAACGTGCGTAGGGTTCGCATAAAATGTTCTATAGCGCACAATCTTAGATTGGAAAAACAAATGCGCTTCACCTTGTCGCTGATCTTTTAAATCCAATAAGTCGATTCGAGAACGTCGTTCAGCAGACGCGCTATGCGTATCAGAATAATGATGCAATAGACTATCTGCATCACCATGAAATGCGTCCACTTTCGTGACATAAGCTTCGCCGGCCGTACGCATAAAGAAATCCCATGTTTCTAAGGGGTCTTCCATCTTCATAGCAATTTTAATATTGGTGTTCGCACCAATGGATGCGGCCTCTTCTTTCGACGCACGTTGGAATGACGGTAAATCTTGACCTGCAAAAATAACAGAAAAACCTAATGATCGCGCCTGCGCCGGCACCACTGCAAATCCAGGTACGGCATAATAACCATATTCGTCTAAAATGCATAAGTACGGCGTTGCTGCATTCGTCGGTTTGCTTAACACCAAATCATGATAGTCGCCTTCCACTTCTTCACCTAAACCGGCCGCCATCATCGCGCGCATGGATGCCATAATAATCTTGCCTAAATTGGCCAACTCATCCGGTGATTTTTCTAGTGCGGGCAATAACACAACCAAAATACGACGATTCAAAATGACATCGCGCAAATCCACTTCCGCTAATTTAGTTCGTAAAATATGTCCGTAGGTATCCGCCAACGAGCTAAACACTCGCACCAACTGCATCGTGATAAAACCATGCTGCTCCCAAACCTGCGACACCTGTTTTCCTTTTTTCTCCTTATTATAACCAGGCAATGTCACCACATAATTATAAATCGGCTCCATAATCAATGCAGGTATATCACTAATATCGACCGCCTCTTGATTGTCACGCGGAAACTTTTTATCAATCACGATTGATTCCAATCGCGCCAAATCAAAATAATTTCGAATACTATTCGCATCTAATAATATTTTTTCTTGGTCGCGCATATACACTAACATTTTCATGAGCGCTTCAACGAAGGCGATCGCACGGCCTTTCCACATATCACCATCCGGAGTACCGCTTGCCTGACTCATCAAGCTCACCACCAATTGCGTTAGCATGCTCGAAGAACCTTGCGAAAAAGGATTTAACGTGTTTGATAACCGACGTTCTTGTGGACCTACAATATCACGCGCGCCCGTCATATAGTTAATTAACAACACATCATCTTCTCGACCCACGCTGCGCGCCATCGAAAAAATCTTCGCAAACAAGGTGTTATCACCTTTACCATCGACATAAATAAATCCGCTGCCTTGCACAAGTGAATTGAAAGCAATACCAATTAAGGCTTCTGTTTTACCGCTACCGGTTGAACCAAAAAACAACGTATGTGTACGCATATCCGTATCACTAAACCAAACTTCCTCGTTTGTTTCGGCTTCATTCCCATAAAAATAAATACCTTGCGCCATATTCGGATGATGCCCGCCCGGTTTCAAATCGTGGTAATCATGCATCTGTGAACGCAAAGGCAAACGCACGGGTAAGGTGGTCTCGCGTTTATAGGAATACCAAAACACGCCCAGACAAAATAAAAAAATAAAATCTGCGATTGATTTAACAAAAAGAACAGCGACCGCTGAGCCCAACAAAACGATCGCTCCATTGCGCGGACTCTCAAAAAAATGATGCATATGCTCGCCGATGGTGCGCGTATCACGCAGCAATAGGCGGGGATCTTGTTCTTGATGTTCCGTTAACCCTCGTATCTTCATTTCATCTCCCAATCACACTACACAGGTTTGTACAACACTTCTTGTATTGCCATCTCTAATGCATCAATCGCCGAATCAATCATGGGCATTTTTAATGAACGCTGTAATTTTTTCTCAGCGATCCAATGCGCATAAACCCCCGCCACTTCAGGCACGGCCACGCGACGACCCACGGTATTTAAAACAAACCATAAACGCCGATCAACCGGTTTTAACCATAAAATCTCTGCGCTGGATAACACACCATCGGTACGAGCAAATGCCAACATGGATGCCATGACAGTCAATTCATAGGCATGCTTACTAATCACTGCTTGAACGGCAGGCAATTTCTCATATTTTTCTATGATCCGATCAACACTTGAAAAATCTAATTTTCCAGTACGCGAAGAACGCGATATCTGTTCTAGCAGCTCAGATGACGCATGCGCATCTTGAGCGCCACGTGCAATAAAAACAGCAAATAATGCGCGCACATGTGGTTTCAATGCGGCAGATCCTTGCCATAATTTACCTAGCTGCATTATAAAAACTTGCTTAGCGCGCTCATGTCTCACGGAAACGTGATAAGTCATTTCAGCCTTTAACCGATCCTCGTAATATTTTTGTGTCGGATTCGTTAATAACTGATATTTTTTGGCAAACATCATTGGCGTCAATGCCATCGCCCAGGCCCCTTCATCCACATCGGTATGCACCAAATCTAAGTCGATGACCGGCATGCTTTGCGGCCAATTTTTTATTTCTTTATGCACAAACGTCGACATCGTATAGGTTTCGCTATAGCGCGTCGTTGAACTGCGAAAAAAAAGCACCCCTGCCAAGAGCAACAAAATAGTGATGACAGGAATTTGCAAATAATCGCCGACTTGATTCGCTACGCTCGATAATGTTTGAATATCAACTGTCCCTGGTGACGTTGTAGTAACATAGGTTTTGAGCTGATCTAAGCCCCCAACAAAAAATTGAATGGCGCTAATTTCCACCTGTTTGAGATAAAAAAAACCGGCAACAATTTGAGTATGCCCAAACGTCCATGCGCCCCACAGCAATACAAAAATTGCCGCTAAAATCCATAAGACTCCCGTGCCAGCCGGATCTTTACCCTGCCCCTCTTGTCCACCGCCACCGCCACCTGACATATTCACCCCTTAAATGCCTAAAATAGTTGTCCATTTAGTGCTAAAATGATAATAACTAAACATAACATTAATTGAACCAATGAACAATCGCAAAACAAACAAAACCGGCATGAAAGCCGCTCATATTAACAGGGTACGTTTATTTGTATGATGACAAGTAAAAATGATCATATGACTTACTTTGGCTCGGCCAAAATTTGCTCAATTTGCAAGCGCCGCAAATCACTTGAGGCGTTTTTGCTCGAAGATCCTGTTTTAGGCGCCATCTATAGCAGCATTTGTAGCGAATGCCGCAACAAGATGGGTGACGATGAAGGAGGAGGCGGAAAGCAAGATCAACTCACAATCAACGTCTTCGACCGAGATGCAAAATTCAAGGAACAAAAAGAAAAACAAGAAGAAATCGATGAAAATAAAGAGGAGTATAAAGAAGAAATCGACGAAGAAAAAAAAGAAGACAGAGAGCTTGCCGAAGAAGAAAAACATCACAAAGAAATTATCACTGATCACGAACAACATGAACACGGCGCGCACGAAGCACACGAGCATCACGAGCATCATGAGCATCACCATGAACACCATCACGAACACGGGCATCATGAACACCACGGACATCATGAACATCACCATGAACACCATCACGAACACGGGCATCATGAACATCATCATGAGCATCATCACGAACACCACGGACATCACGAACACGGTCACCACGAGCATGGTCATCACGAACACCATCACGAGCACCATCACGAGCACCATCATGAACATCACCATGTTCACAGCAAAGAAGAAATTGAATTTCACAATTTCCACTCACAAGATGCCGCCATCAAAGTATTAGGATTAGGTGATTTCCATCAACATTTTGGATCCGGCCGGCCGCCACCCGGTTATACGCGCGCGCACGGCGATGGACATGGCGGAACACATGGTGCGCATGACGCGCATGACGCGCATGACGCGCATGATGCTCATGATGCGCATGATGCGCATGGCGCTCATGGTGCTGCTCATGGTGCGCATGGTGCGCATGCTACTCATGATACACATGATACACATGCTACGCATGATACACACAAGGCACATGAGGCGCATAATGATCATGAGGATAACGCGCATGACGCTGGCTCAAGACCTCACGCAAGTAATAATTAACAACCCAACTCAAGCAACAATTGTCCCTCCGGCGAAATACGATACTCTTTACCCATATGTGTAAAATTAATAATATTTCCCATTTTCAACGCACCTTGACGAAGCCGCACGATAGGCAACCCCTGCACATCTTTTAATTCATTACCGTTATATGTACGCGAAATATCATCTTTTTTAACAATAATTGTTATATACGCGTGTTGCGCTGACATCGATCGTAAAGACATCGCTGCATCAATCTGTTCCTTACTTTCATAAATCGGCCGATTAAAACTATGTTCGATCAATGAACGTTTTGACAATAAATTTTGCCATGTCTTTAACACCCCGCCTTGCGTATTAAACAAATAAACATAAACCAATCGCTCATCATCGGCCACCTGACCTGCAAAACGCTGTTCAACGACGGGCATTGCGTTATTATCGGGATGCAACACGCGCGCAATACTCTCTTTCAAATTAGCTAATTGATGACGAATAATATTGAAGCGAACACCGACTTTATATTGTTTACGCAAAACATCTTCGACATCTACCGCCTCTTGAACAATACGCGAAATTTTTTCATCATTGGCTACATCATACGATTTTAATCCGCGAATACGTATCGCAATGTTTTCCAAACGATCATGTAAATCTGTCAGATAGCGTTTTTCTTCAGCCATAATAAATAAACTTTTTGATTCAATTTCCAAAAAACAACTATGCGCCTGATGTGGGATTGATAGAATGCCGCTCTGTGTCACTCGCGCGGTTTACCGTGTTTTCAGTTCTCGATGGTACATTCGAATCTTGCTTATCCGCAAACGGCTCAAATTTTTCACAGAGCACCGCTATTCGATGCAACGATGTAGCTGTGTCCATTGGATTTATTTTTGGGGGATTGTCTGGCACAGTCTAACCCTTTCTCTCTTTAGTAAGACGCGGAATTCTAACGGATTCTTCCCAATTAGTATAGCTGTTTATCGCCATGAAACCCATGAATCAATTGGCATCCCTACTCAGCTGGCCACCAATCATACAGCAACGCATCCAATGGCACCGCGTCCTTTGAGGGCGCAGCATAGATGAAATCACATAACACATCCGTAATACATAAATAACGCAACACACTCGGCGTCACGTCGTCAAAACTTACCTTTCGCTTTAACGGCCCCGATTCTGCTTTCTCAAAACTCGCTCCAATGCCGTAACCCAAGCACAGCGAGCATAACTGATCAGCTCGACGCGCAATACCGGGCAATAATCCTGTATCAGAAAAAACCTCACCAAATACAACAGGCTCATTGCGCAAAGTAAATTTAACGCCCAATTCATTGGCGATTTTCACCAAACGTTTTGATAATTCAAGCATCTGATCAGACATTTGTTCTATCCTTAATCATTGCCACCATGGCCGCGCCATTTTACGCGGACCACCCAAGAAATTAATAATCCATCGCCAAAATATGGGGATTGTAAACCCATAGCGATCCAATACGGAAAAAAACAAAGTAGCAACCACTGCTACAAACAACGTCCACCACTTGATATGCAACAAAAATAGCAGCATAGGGAATGCTGCCCATCCCTCAACAACATAAAAACGTGGACTCCGCGCCGAATCACGCCAATGCGCCATTTTCTCTCTCCCTATCAACCAACTATGAAAATTCTAACCCAAAAACTGCTCGGCGCCAACCTCCATGATCAATTAAACGATCCATTCCGTCCAAAATGCACTGATATCAAGAAACTTCGCATGCACACCTTGACATTATCTGGCCAACTTGATTCAATAAAATTTTAAGGTTGGAATGTAGTAACTAAAATGATGTATAAAAATTTACTTGCAGTTTTGGGCTGTTGCGCGCTACTAACGGCATGTAGCACGCAGTCGTCTTACCCCTCGCCTAACAGCTCCGACTATGACGCCTATATGGCGCTTGGAGAGGCCGCCACGTCAGTGAACCAATCTCTGACGACTTTAGGAAAAACAGAACAAGCGGCTTATCCGCCTGTTCGCGTGTCAGAGCCACCAAATCCAGCCAGCTATGGCATGTCGATGCCGGCCTCAATGGATTGGAATGGTCCAATACAACCTTTAATACAACAAATAGCCAATTCGGCAAATTATAAGCTGCGTGTATTAGGTCGAGCACCGGCAATTCCAATTATTGTGTCAATTACTGCCAAAAATACGCCAATTGGTGACATTTTAAGAGATGCTGGTTATCAGTCTGGCAAACGCGCAAACATTGTGGTATTTCCATCCACTCATACAATTGAATTGCGGTATGCAGGGGCGTAAAGACGAAGTAAGCGAGCAAAGATGAAACAATTATGTATTGTACTTGCGCTGACCACAGGAATACTCACGGGGTGCGCCAGCCAACAAGCACCCGTCGACACGACCAACTTTAATGATTTGGTCAATCTATCGCGCCAACAAATTGTCGCAGAACAGCCAACGGGCAGCAAAATTCGACTCCAAGCCATTAAAGAAACCGCACTGACCCTGGGCGCGCAAGGCGGACTCGCGTGGCGAGCAGAACAATTAAATACGATGCTCGAATCCAATCGCAGCACTCTCTCTCAAGTTTTTAATTTTAACGGGTTGTTGCTCGATAAAAATATTTTGCCACCCGTGTTAGAACAAAGCAATCAATCGCTCAACTTAGCAAACTCAACCTCTTTGCGCATTGCCGATCGTACGTATAAAATTATTCAACAAGCACGCTTCATCACAACCGCGCCCGATTGGGATCAATATTTATTGATGCAGTATAAAAAACCCGGGGTACCTGATTCCACATTATTACCTCGCAACGAAGAAGAACGCGAACTCTGGACACAATATATTGAGACCGGTTGGCAACGAGGCATTGATCAAGCAAATAATATTTATGCCGCCAATTTAGCGCGCTTAAAGCGCGATTACACGGGCATGACGTTATATCGCAACTTGTTGGCACAACATATGGTGAGTAAACCTCGCGTTGTACAATATAACATGGGCGTGACGGGCGACAACGATGAAATGCGTATTAACGATCAATCACTACAAATTACAGCAACACCCAAATTCGAGACGAATACAAAACAATGGCAACCAGCACTAATACAAAAATAGAAAACGAATTTTCGTTTCCCAACGAACCGATTCGTTTTAATATGGACAAGCTCAACGAGTTATTGATTTATTGTGCACGCAACGATGCATCTGATATTACCATTCAAACCGATGAAACCATCTTCGCAGAAATCTTTGGGCGTTTACATAAAATCACACACCGACGTTTATCTAACAACGAGGTCGGTGAAATTATTAATTCCATGTACGGCGCGAACGGCACCGCACAATTATTGAGTGGTCGTGACATCGATACGCAATATGAAATTCGTCCCAATCGATCGGAACGATTTCGCTTTCGTATCAATGCAACATCTTGTTTGGTCGAAGGCCATAGTGGCATTCAAATCACCGCACGAACCATTCCAAATGAACCACCTGACTTAAGCCAGATGGATTTGCCCCAAGATATTATCGACAACATGGCGCCAGACCAAGGCATAATCTATGTGACAGGGCCGACGGGTTCGGGTAAAAGCACATTGCTCGCTTCGATAATTAAAAGCATTGTCATGAATCCAGAAGGCAACCGTAAAGTGGTCACCTACGAAGCGCCAATCGAATTCGTTTTTGATAATGTTAAAAAACCCACTTCTATTGTTAGCCAAGCAGAGATTCCAAAACACTTACCGACATTTGCGGCCGGTGTGCGCAATGCATTGCGCCGAAAACCAGGATTGATTTTAGTCGGTGAATCGCGCGACCAAGAAACCATCGCTGCGTCGATTGAAGCCGCTATGACCGGTCATCCGGTTTATACCACATTGCATACCAATGGCGTAGCCGAAACTATACGACGACTCGTCAATACATTTCCGCACGAAGAACGACATGGCCGATCCATTGATATTTTAGAAACCATTCGCATGGTCATTTGGCAACGGCTTGTCCCAACCGTCGATGGCAAGCGCGTGGCTTTGCGTGAATATCTTGTTTTTTCTGAAGAGGTTCGCGATAAATTATTATCCGCCAACCTCGAAGATGTCACTGCCCATACCCGACAAATGCTCAAACAACATGGCCAAACCATGGATGTCGATGCCAAAAAACAATTCGACGCCGGTCGCATCAGCGAACGCACCTATCGTTTGATTTTGGCAGAAGCACATAGTGCAGATATTGACTTGGGCGTGACTAAAAACGCGAGCTCCGGACGAGGGTCTGTCACAAAATAACCTACCGTGCTTGTCATCCCCGGGATTTTGCGTAGCAAAATAGCCGGGGATCCATAGGTTGATAAGTCAAAGATTAAAACATATAACAAGATAGATGTTCATTTAGGAATGGATCCCCGACAAATGCTACGCATTTTCGGGGATGACACCCAAAGCAAGCGTAGGCCCAACAAATTGTTACTGTTGCGCCTCACGGCCCAACCTACTAACTGCCATTCCGAACATTTATGTGCCATCTGATTATCGAAAATTTCGAGAAATCTTAATAAAGATGGATTAGGGGCTGTTTACAATTCACCATAAGCGGTTGATTTGTAAGAGCAAACTCGTAGAATTGTAAATTATTAACCAACAATAAAACGAGTTTGCAATGATCCGACTCATGCTCACAGATGAGCAATGGTCGAAGCTCAGGACAATTATGCGACAATTTGGGATTTATGACAAACCCCAATTGCGAAAAACGGTAGAAGGAATTTTATATCGCATGCGCACCGGATTGCCTTGGCGGGACCTGCCATC
>MGXQ01000017.1:0-15792 GCA_001801405.1 Gammaproteobacteria bacterium RIFCSPHIGHO2_02_FULL_42_13
ATGTTATGTTTTGTCTCAAATCCGCTGGCACAAACCGTTTGACGAGCCACAAAAGTAAAACCAGTGCCCAGCTCCAACAAAAAATATTCTAATTTATCGATAAGTTTGTTTTCTAAATCGCTTTCTGAATATTGGTGATGTTCTTTTAATCCTAAAAACTCCAAAATATAAGGATCCTTGATAGCGTCTTGTGGCTTTTCTAGTATATGCCCTTGTGTAGATAAAGCTTTAATTCCTTCTTTATCTTTGCTTAATGCCAGTCGAACATACAGTGCGCTATCAAATTGTCTTTTCAACTCACGCAAGCTCCATTGATTTTTAGCGGCTTCGATCTCATAAAATGCGCGCTCATTTTTATCCGCTATTCTAATTAGCATCTGATAATGTGACCAACTAAGTTGAAAATCAGGAATTGCCTGTTGGCAATAAAATGATTCGGGTATCATTTTATTTTCCGATTTAACAGACAGTGTCTGCTGAATTGGGTACTCTAAATAAAACAATCGCATATTTTGTAAATTAACGACTGAAAACCCCTTGCCAAACTCCTTTAGCAGCTCTTCAGATAATGTTTTCATGGTTGATTTACCATAAACCGCTCGGTTTTCACCTTGCTGTTCATCTTCTACTATCCGTTTGCCAACGAGCCAATAAGCCTCCAGCATGGTCTTATTAATGCTACGATAGGCATTTTGCCGCGCCTGCCGGAGTATTTGCTGTATATCCGTTATTATTTGCATGATATTCTCTTTCTGTACAATTAAAACCTTATGCAAGATTATGCGCCATTTTTATCTAAAAGCAACTTTTTTAGCTCTCTTTTTGTAATTGGTTTGTCTTCATCATCTTTGCCAAGATTTTTGATGATTTTCCCCTGATTACCAACCAGGATTTGCCTATAGTTTGTAAGCGTTGTGAGCGGGCTATTGTGCCCTATATTTTGGCTCCAGGCTTTAACCCGCATATTTCACACAATTGCTACTGCGAATGCGAATAAAGCTATAACTACTGCGTTCTCGACAAAAAATGACCGGTTACATATCGCACCGGATATGCGCCCGGTCATTTTTTGCCTCGGGCCTTGTATTTATAGCTTTATTCTCGTTCTCGTTACGCAATCGCGTGAAATATCCGGGTTAAGGTGTTCGGAGGTTTTGCATAATTCATACGAAAGCTGAACAAGCGTATCTCTAAAAGCATGGGTGGTGTAACGCGAAAAACCCGCTGATTCAAAAGCGGCTTCCACTACTTCTCTAATTGCTGTATTATCCTCCATGTTGACCACATCAAGGCATGAGCAAATGACGGTGAAACAGTTTTAGAAAATTTACAAACGCTTTACTCCAAGTGCAACATTGGGAAAAATGATTTGGAATAATCTTATGAAAGGTAGTACCGCACAACCAAAAGTTTTTATATCTTACAGCTGGACGAGTCCACAACACGAGCAATGGGTTTTAGATTTAGCGGAGCGTTTGTCTGGAGACGGAATCGTTGTGGTTTTAGATAAGTGGGATTTGAAAGAGGGACAAGATAAACATGTTTTTATGGAGCAAATGGTGAATGATGAAAGTATTAAAAAAGTACTTGTCGTTTGCGACCGTGTTTATCAAACAAAAGCCGATGTTAGAAAAGGAGGAGTGGGAACAGAAACGCAACTAATCTCAAAAGAGGTTTATGAAAATACTGTTCAAGAAAAATTTATTCCTATTGTGCGAGAATACGATGATACAGGAAAACCTTGTATTCCACATTATATGGCAAGTAGAATTTATATTGACCTTTCTTCGGATGAAAAATTTGAAGAGAATTATCAAAAATTAATAAGAAATTTATACGATAAGCCCCTTATAAAAAGACCTCCGCTTGGAACGGTGCCTGCCTATATTGTTGAGGAGGAACAAATTACCCTAAAAACATCACATAAAGTTGTCGAGATAAAAAACGCACTTTTAAATGACAGACGCAGTGCCAACGGCTTGATTGCTGATTATTTAGACACAGTGATTTCTTCGTTGGAAGATTTCCGCTTGTCTGGCGGTTCAGTTACAGATTTTGATGATCGTGTAGTTGAAACGATAGAAAAAATGCTCCCTTTGCGAGACGATTTTATTGATTTTACTTTTACAGTATTTAAATATCAAGAAGTTGTTGATCTTGATAAATTTCATAACTTTTTTGAAAAACTAGTACCTTTTTCTTGTCGCCCAGAAAATGTTCAATCTTATACTGATGTTGATTACGATAATTATAAATTTTTTACTTATGAACTTATACTAAATTTTGTCGCAATACTTTTGAAGTTAAAAAAATATAAGGAAGTTTCTCATTTCATAAACTCACAATATTTCTATCGTCATCCAAGTTCTAGCGAACTAACACACAACGGTATTGAAATTTTTGATACTTATCCTCGTGTCTTGGATGAAATAAGAAACAAAAGATTAAATTTGCGCCGTGTTAGTTTGACTGCGGATTTAATCAAAGCACATTCCACACGCTCAGATATTAGCTTTGAAGAAATTAAACAAGCGGATTTAGTTTTATATTATATAACTGAATTGCATGGTGGTAGGTTTTCATGGTTTCCTCGCACATCTGTATATAATTCTCGTGGCAGTGCTGTTGAAATATTTGAACGAATGGTGTCATTTCAATATTTTGAAAAAATTAAAGGACTTTTTGATGTGAAAAATATTGATTTACTAAAGAAAACGATTGCGGAATATATTGAGAAAAATAAAGATCGACAACGCAGACATTCTTGGGATTATGAGATTCTTCCTTTGGAAAATGTTATTGATCCAAGTAAGATAGGAACGATTAAGTAGCCCGCCAAAATTTCGCCAAAACAAAAAGCCGAAGCCCGCGCGGATTCCTCCCCAGACCCCTCCTCCGCGCGGGCGAGTCCATCACCCCGCCTCCTTTGCCCCAAAAAAATAGTGGCGGGGTGCATTATTTTAGATTCCGCTTTTTGGATTTGTGTATCAGATTTGGCAAAATAATTTCAAAAGTTTGCGAAGGTTTTAATTCGGGAGCCAAACTTCAACAACTCGGCCGCAAGCGGCCGAGATTGTTTCCTTAATTGATTTCGCCTGCGCGGGAAACCCGCGCGAACGGCTAATGGACTCAACATTCTTAAGTTCACTTAGAATAATGCTTCGCGATATACAGCCAAGTCTTAACGACCGTATCGGGATTTAATGACATGCTGCCAATGCCCTGCTCCAGCAACCATTCGGCAAATTCAGGATAATCGGATGGGCCTTGACCGCAAATACCAATATATTTATTTAACTTATTACAGGTTGTGATCGTGCGCTCTAAAAAGAATTTCACCGCTGCATTGCGTTCATCAAATAAATTCGCCACTAAACTTGAATCGCGATCCAATCCCAACGTTAATTGTGTTAAATCATTTGAGCCAATGGAAAAGCCATCAAAATGTTTCAAAAACTCTTCGGCCAACACGGCATTAGATGGAATCTCACACATCATAATCACCTTCAATCCATTTTGACCTTGCTTTAAATTATTTTTAGCCAAAATATCTAGCACATTTTTTCCTTCTTCGACGGTTCGCACAAAGGGAATCATGACTTCAATATTGGTGAAACCCATATCATCACGCAATTCACGCAACGCACGACATTCTAATTCAAAACAATCTCGAAAGGCTTCGCCGACATAACGCGACGCACCACGAAATCCAATCATCGGGTTTTCTTCATGCGGTTCAAAATCTTTACCACCTAGCAAATTTGCATATTCATTCGACTTGAAATCCGATGTGCGCACAATCACCGGTTTTGGATAGAAAGCAGCCGCAATGGTACCCACGCCTTCTTTGAGTTTCTCGACATAAAAGTCGATCGGGCTTTTATAACCCGAAATTTTCTCACCAATCTTTGCTTTCAGTTCAGCATCTAACTCATTAAAATGTATCAATGCTTTTGGATGCACCGCAATCATGTTATTAATAATGAACTCTAATCGCGCCAAACCAACGCCCGCATTCGGTATAAACTGAAAGGTAAAGGCACATTCTGGGTTTGCCAGATTCATCATGATTTTTAACGGCAATTCCGGCATTTTTTCAATGTTGATCGCCTCCACATCAAAAGCTAATAACCCTTCATACACGTAACCCGTATCACCTTCCGCACAGGATACCGTTACATCTTGTCCATCCTTTATTTTTGTTGTTGCGTTACCACAGCCCACAACTGCAGGAATTCCTAACTCGCGCGCAATAATAGCAGCATGACAGGTACGTCCCCCACGATTAGTGACAATCGCCGATGCTTTTTTCATGATCGGCTCCCAATCCGGATCCGTCATATCGGTTACCAGTACATCGCCTTCTTGAATTTTGGACATCTCTTTAATCGACAGTAAAACTTTTGCCTTGCCCTTTCCAATTAATTCGCCAACGCTGCGACCATCAACCAACACCGCTGCGCGTTTCTTTAACCGATAGGTTTTTAACTCGTGAAGATTTGTTTGGCTTTTCACCGTTTCTGGGCGCGCTTGTACAATATACAATTTTCCGTTTACTCCGTCTTTCGCCCATTCGATATCCATCGGTCGTTTATAATGTTCTTCAATAATAACTGCCATCTTGCCTAACTCATGCAATTCTTCATCGGTTAACACAAAGTTGGAGCGCTCTGCTTTAGGCACATCTAATGTTTTAACAAATTCTTTTGAACCGGTATCGGCATAAATCATTTTAATTGCTTTGCCACCTAATTTTTTGCTTAAAATAGCCGGCTTATTGCTTTTTAAATTGGGTTTATACACGATATATTCATCGGGACTCACACTGCCCTGCACGACTGTTTCGCCCAGGCCATAAGAGCCTGTAATAAAAACAACTTCGCGAAAACCCGATTCCGTATCCAACGTAAACAACACACCGCTGCACGCCTTATCGCTGCGCACCATGTATTGAATGCCCGCCGATAATGCGACTTGGCTATGATCAAATCCATTATGCACGCGATAAGAAATCGCACGATCATTATATAAGGACGCAAATACTTTTTTAATCGACAATAAGACATCTTCAATGCCGCGTACATTTAAATATGTTTCTTGTTGGCCAGCAAACGAGGCATTCGGTAAATCTTCTGCCGTCGCCGAAGAACGAACCGCAACCGCCATTTCTTTTTGCGCGGACTCATCTGTTAATTTTTTATAAGCTGCGCGAATATCTTTTTCTAATGCTGGCGAAAACTTTGCATCGATAATCCATCGACGAATTTTCTGTCCGGCTTTTTCTAAGGCGCTCACATCACCCGTATCTAATTTAGCCAAAAGCGCGTTCATTTTTTCAACCAGATGATTTTCATTTAAAAAATCCCGATATGCATCGGCGGTTGTCACAAAACCCGTCGGGATGCGTAAACCCAATTTGGTGAGATGGGTAATCATTTCACCCAACGACGCATTTTTTCCGCCCACTTGCGGCACATCATTCATCCCGACTTGATCCATCCAAATAACATTTTTTGTGCTCACGAATGCGCTCCTTCATTTATTAAACGTAAATCAACTATAGCGCGCCCCTACACGGCGATCAAGTCTTTACAGCACCAACGATCTATGTAAAGCTAAGCGGTATAGAAAATAAGATGAGACAATGAACATGAAATGCACAGCTTTTTTTATTTCCGACAGTACCGGCATTACTGCCGAAACGTTTGGCAATAGTTTGCTCATGCAGTTTGAAACAATTGAATGCGAACGCATCACGCTTCCCTATATCAACACCATCACAGAAACTGAAAAAACGATTGAACGCATCAACCAAACAGAAGGGTTAACTCTCGTTTTCTCAACGGTTGTAGAACCTAAAATTCGCCAATTACTACTCACCTGTCGAGCACCCATGTTTGATATATTTGATACATTTTTAAAGCGTGTAGAAGATGCTCTACATGCCTTACATACTAAAAGCATTGGCCGATTGCACAGCGTTCATAATCCAGCCATTTATGATATGCGAATTGCTGCCATACAATACACATTAAATGCGGATGATGGTGGCAATACGAATCATTACGATATGGCCGATGTGATTTTACTCGGCGTCTCACGAAGCGGTAAAACGCCTACTTGTCTATATATGGCATTGCGCTATGGTATTTCCGTTGCAAATTTTCCGCTTACCGAAGAAGTTTTAAAAACACTAAAATTACCCGCTGCCGCACAAGCGTTTCAAAAAAAATTGTTTGGCCTAACGATTGATGCAAAAAGATTACATGAACTTCGCACACAACGATATGGTAATAGTCAATACGCGTCCTTTGAACGTTGCCAGCAAGAGCTCAAACAAGCTGATAAAATATTTCGACAAGCAAACATTCCCGTACTCGATACAACGGATTTTTCAATCGAAGAAATTGCCACCAAAATTATTCAGATAACCGGCATTAAGCCACATCATCACATCTAACAATTCCGGAATGACAAGGAAAAGAGAGTCGTCATCCCTGAAAATCTGCGTAGCAGATTTATCAGGGATCCAGAGAATATATTTCTGGATTCCGGATATTCCGCCTGCGGCGGAATTCCGGAATGACGAAACTGCTGGTGCAAAGATGGGATTGTTGCAACCCGAATTTTACTGGATACCGGCTTTCGCCGGTATGACGAAAGTGGCGGGTTGCAACAAAAATGGCGATCGCAAGATCGCCATTTTTAATAATCAATCCCTACTCAACTAGTCAGTATCGCCTTGGTCTTGATCATCCGAAGGATATGCCGATGATGTATCATTGTCGGAATTATCATTGCCGGCGGTATCATCCGTCGTTGCTGCGGTGTCATCCGTTGTATTCGCGGTATCATCTGTCGCCGCGGAATCATCGTCCGTTGCTACTGTATCATCCGCTGCGTCTATCGCTTTGCCCGTTACCTTCGTATCATCCGTTACTGGCTTCGTCTGATCAGCAGTACTCGTTGTAGCAGTTTGTGCTGAGGATGACGTGTCTGTTTTGGTCAAATCTTGAGCTGTTTGCGCACTAGCTACAACATTTGATGAATCTTTTTGACTATTTTGACCAAATTTACACCCGCCCAATGACACTAATGTCACTAAACCTAGCGTAACAATGGTTGCTTTCTTGATCATAAATTGAACTCCTCTTTAGAATATTATGAGCGCATAAGAATAACAGATTTTTAGAAATTACTATATATTTTGCAAACAAATTCCCCACAAATTTTGCACATTATCAAGAAAAGCTGCATTTCTGATCTAAAAAAGATCAATCAATATGCTCGGTCCGAAAATGCTCTTCGCGTAAAACGCGTCGTAAAATTTTACCCACATTAGACTTTGGCAAAGCCTCGCAAAATTCGAAATGTTTTGGAATTTTATACGAGGTTAATCGTTCACGACAAAACGCCATCAATATTTCACGGTTCAACGATTTATCTTTGCGAACAATATACGCTTTTATCACTTCGCCTGTTTTTTCACTTGACTCACCAATCACTGCAACTTCTAGTATATCTGGGTGTTCCGATAACACTTCTTCAATTTCATTCGGATAGACATTATAACCGGACACAACGATCATATCTTTTTTTCTATCGACAATAGTGATTAACCCCTCTGCATTCATCTCTGCAATATCACCGGTATGCAACCAACCATCGGACGAAATCACCTGCGCTGTTTCTTCAGGACGATTCCAATATCCTTGCATTACTTGCGGCCCCTGAACACATAACTCTCCGGGCTCACCAATCGATAATTCCGCGCCTGTCTGAATATCAATAATTTTAATCTCGGTGGATGGCAGCGGAAACCCAATACTTTTATTATATTTTTTTATCGTCAACAAATTACATGAAACAGCTGGTGATGCTTCTGTTAATCCATAAGCCTCAATAATGGGCTTCCCCGTAATTTCATGCCATTTATCCGCAACACTGGAATGAACAGCCATGCCGCCGCCAATCGTCATCTTTAATGTGCTAAAATTTAATTTTTTGAAATTTCGATGCCGCAATAATGCTTTAAATAAAGTATTAACGCCGGTAAAAATAGTAAAGTCATGTTTTGATAACTCTCGAATAAATCCCGCAATATCCGTCGGATTCATCACTAAAACATTCAACACCCCAATTTTTAAAAATGAAAAACAATTAACTAATAATGAAAAAATATGATACATCGGTAATGCGGTTATCACGATTTCTTTGCCGGGATCCATGCCCCCCGCTGACATCCAAGCATAACATTGTTCAACGTTCGCAATTATATTACGGTGCGATAACATCGCCCCTTTAGAAACACCTGTTGTGCCTCCCGTATATTGCAAAAAGGCAAGATCCCCTCCGTTCACATCAACTTTTGCAAACCGCAATCTCTTACCCTGCGAAAGAGCGCGACGAAAACGAATAATGCCGGCACGCTCATATTTTGGCACCATTTTTTTAATGCGCTTCGTCACAAAATTAATCATTCTGGATTTGATAAAACGAAACATGTCGCCCACTTCCGTCACCATCACATGCTCTATATCGGTTTGCGGTAATGCTTTTTCAACCACATGTGCAAAATTCGCCAAGACAAGAATCACTTTAGCATTTGAATCTTTAATTTGATGCACAACTTCCCGTACGGTATAAAGCGGATTAACATTCACAACGACCAATCCCGCACGCAAAGCACCCAACATCGCAACGATATATTGCACAGAATTCGGCATCATAATGGCAAATCTATCACCTTTTTTTAAGTGCACTTTTTGCTGTAAATACGCAGCAAAATCCTTGGATTTCTTATCTAACTTTTCATAGGTCATTTTAAGACCCATTTGATACAATGCCGGTTTTCGTCGGAATGTTTCAGCCGTCTTTTCAAACAGATCATTGATGGAAGCAAACGCATCCGGATTAATATGCATGGGCACACACTCAGGATATTTTTGTAACCAGATTTTTTCCATATCTAAAGTCCTATCTAATTTTCATATCATGTCGACAACCGAACAAACGTCATCCCAGAATGGCGGATCATAAATTACTGCGTAACAATATTAACGGTTTTCGTTTGAAGATTTTTTGCCGTCCCCGATTTTAATTCCCACGAACGCGCATAAACGAATGTCACAGGAATAACATGCGGTGCCTTTAGAGCATGCGTTGGCGCAAACACCCAAATTTCATAACCGCCCGCACCCACACGAAGCGTTTTTGGCGCAACATATCGGTGCGATTGTAGCACTAATAAATTACTATCATAAGATTTAATAAACCAAGCATAGCCTGTGGTAGCATTCGACGATAATTTAACGGTATAGTTTTGCATATGTTCTATCGGCGGCAACTTCATCGCTTTTTCTTGTGCCGCACCTAATGCAACCACCGTCATCAAACAACCCATCACTGCAACAAATAATGCTATTTTCTTAATCACATATTTCTCCTATTTAGAACTTATTCTAGCGAGTTGATCACATAATTGCTGCTCTATTGTCGAGTCAAGCACAGCATAAACTTTTATAAACCAATGTCGATTATCAGCAAAAGAACGACATTTTACAGCATCTTTCTCCGTCATCACAACATTTTCGTTCTCTCCAACATCAATATCTTCGAATGTAAGTAAATAATGATCAGGAAAAACATGCTCAATAATCGTCAACCCCCATGCGCGCAATTGTTGAAAAAATCGCTCGGGATTACCGATGCCGGTTATCGCATGAATAATCTGGCCCTGAAATTGCTTGACATCTTTTCGTTGCTTGCTGTCTGAAACAGCGTAAAATGAGTCATCACTTTGTAAGCACATATCAATCCCATGATCGACAACAACGTCAACGCTGCGTAAACGTGAGATCGGCTCACGCAATGGCCCTGCCGGTAACAAAAATCCATTTCCAAACTGACGTTTTGCATCGACAACAACGATTTCAATATCTCTCGCCATCGCATAATGCTGTAATCCATCATCACTAATAATCACATCACATTGAAAATCATGAATGAGTTTATCAATCGCTTTTGTGCGTGAACAACACACAACAATAGGCGCATCAATCCGATTGACCATCACCATCGCTTCATCGCCTACCGAGGACACATCACTATCACGCCGCACCACCATCGGTTCATGAATTGGCTTAACACCATAACCACGACTGACGACGCCAACCTTATAGCTTTTTGACTGCCATAATACAGCTAATCGAATCACGAGCGGTGTTTTACCGGTTCCGCCGACAGTAATATTTCCCACCACAATAACAGGCACAGAGAAATGCGTAACTTTTTTTATATCTATTTTATAACAAATACGTCGAATATATATGATCAACCAAAAAATCGCCGCAAATGGAAGCAACAGGCAAGTGATAGGATGAAACCGAGAATTTTGATACCACAATCGAAGAATAAAATTATGCATGTGTTTTCAACAACTCGGCCGCAAGCGGCCGAGATTGTTTCCTTAATTGATTTCGCCTGCGCGGGAAATCCGCGCGGACGGCGACCAGAGGGGAGCATTGCATTGCTCCCCTCTGGACTCCCCAGCGCCCTTGTCTCCGCTGCAAGCAGCGGAGATTTCTTACTTTTTAAACTGCATTTTATGTAATTTAGCATACTGACCATTTAAGGCTAATAATGCCGCGTGTGTCCCCGATTCGACCAATTCTCCATGATCAATCACCAAAATCATATCCGCATTTTCAATCGTCGATAATCGATGCGCAATAACAATCGTCGTGCGATTTTTGATAAGCTGATCTAAAGCGGTTTGAATTTCACGCTCTGACTCAGTATCCAATGATGACGTGGCTTCGTCTAACACTAAAATAGGTGCGTTTTTCAAAATAGCACGCGCAATCGCAATACGTTGTCGTTGTCCACCGGATAGCAATACGCCATTTTCGCCAATTAATGTATTTAACCCATTCGGCAATTGTTCGATAAACTCCCACGCATTCGCTGCTTTTGCGGCCGTAATAATTTCTGATTCTGTCGCCTCCGCAAATCGACCGTACGCAATATTATGTGCGACAGTATCGTTAAACAAAGTCACGTTTTGCGACACCAACGCAAACTGTCGTCGCAAGGCTTCTAATTTAATATCACGAATATCAATTCCATCAATCGCAATCGAACCGTGTTCCACGTTATAAAACCGTTGTAATAGACTGATTAACGTGGTTTTACCGCCCCCTGAACGACCCACCAGCGCAATACATTGTCCGGGTTGCGTTTTAAAATTAATATTTTGCAAAATCACTTTTTCTGTTAAAGGATAGGTAAAGGTCACTCGATCAAAGGCAATCTCGCCTCGCACACGACTGAAAACTTTTGTTCCCTTATCTTCTTCTAGCGGTTGGTCTAACAATTCAAAAACACTTTGCGCACCGGCCAATCCTTTTTGAATCGTCGCATTCACTTTTGTAAAGTCTTTTAATGGCTTCAATAGTGCCAACATCGCCGCGATCAGTGAGGCAAAACTACCGGCTGTCATAATGCCAGAAAAAGAATTGGAGGTAACAAAATACACGGTAAAAACAATCACCAATGCAGCGAGTAATTGTATGCCCGATACTGTCAATGCCTTCGTTAAGGTATCTTTCAACTCGCGCCATCGATTTTGACGCACCGCGCGATCAAACTTGCGTATCTCATAATCCTGCCCTCCAAACATGCGTACCACTTTATATCCTTCCACGGCTTCTTCCGCAATCGTCGTTACCTCTCCCATTTGCGTTTGTAAGCTTATACTGATCCGCCGTAATCGTTTGGTGCTTAACCGCGCAGTTATCGCAATTAACGGCATTAAAATTAAATATAATAAACTCAATTGCCAGTTCATCATAAACATCACTACCAACAAGCCAATGATCATAAAACCTGATTGCACCAATGTCGTAATCGCATCCGCACCCGCATTCGCCACCTGCTCCACATTATAAAGCAATACCGATAAAATCTTGCCCGATGAGGTATTATCATAATAAAAAGCAGGCAATCTGACCAAATGCGCAAAAAGGTCTTGCCGAAAACGCATGACAACACCACGTGATACACTCTCAATGAAATAATTCCCTACAATATTCGAGATAGCACGCAACAAAAACGCGCTGAAAATAAGAAGGGGCAAAAAGTGAATGAACTGCAGATCTCGGGCAATAAAACCTTTATTTAAAATAGGTTTTAATAAGTAAGTAAATCCTGCATCCACCCCTGCATAAGCCATATTAGCCAATACTGCTATTACAAGAGCCGCCCAATATTGACGAATATAATCGAGTAACCGAAAATATAATTTCGAATCAGTTTTTAATGTAATCTTTTCAGACATATAAAATTTTATTGTAAATAAAAGGATTGGAAGTTTAACATGATCTTTGGTATTTTTCTCCTTTATATGCGTCCTGGTTTTTTCATATAATTCAATGAGTTACATCAAAACCCCATAAATGGTGATGCGAAAAACGATATAAATTTAAGTCAGTATATATTTCAATGGCTCCGCTGTAAGCCGTATCGTACGTTTTTGCACCGACACCCTGATAACGTCGCTTCACTACAACACTCGGAAATCTAAACCGATTCCGATAACCTATCGGAAAAAATACATCACTAGGATCCACGGCAAGCACAAATTTCTGAGTAGAGGAAGTAATGCTACCATGATGTGGCGCTACTAAAATTGTACTTTTTAAATTTTCAGATAACAGTGTTTTCTCCGCTGGTTTTTCGATATCCCCTGTTAATAACACGCGTTGGTTTTTTGCCATCACATGCAAAACACACGAACTATTATTCCCTAAATAAATTTTGTTCTGCATCGGCGATAACACCTCAAATTTCACACCATCCCAATTCCACCGTTCTCCACGATGACAATATTGAAAATTGTTCACGTCAAAAGGCAACCTCGCACTCGACATGACCTGGCTCACCGGCATCGACAATATAATCGATTGCGCGCCACCAATATGATCATTATCCAGATGACTAATCATCAATAGATCGATTGTGGATATATGCATCTGTCTCAAATAAGGAACAACAACAGCGGCACCTGTATCAAAATCTGGGCTCATCTTCGGTCCGGTATCAAACACCAACACATGATGCTGCGTTTCTACAACCGACGACAATCCCTGCCCCACGTCAAGCAAAGTAAATCGCATATTTCCATATGAAATGTTTTTTGGAAAAACAAATACTAATGGCAATAAAAAAAATGAAGCCAAATAACGCCCTGAAAATCCCTTTGGCATTAACAGCAAAATAACCGCTAAAACAAGACTAAACAAAATCCATAAATGCAAAATAGCAAGATGAATTAATAATATATAGTTAAAACGCGCCATAAATTTCAATAAGATCCAAATCAACTGTAAATTTTTTAACGCGACATAAAACAACCATCGACTCAAGATGCTCGAAAATAATAAACTCACGGCGCCAAACAAAACACAGGGCATAATCACCACTCCAAACCAAGGAACCACAATCATATTCGCCAGCACAGACGCCAATGACACTTGCTGAAAAAACCATAGCATCCATGGAAACAAACCCAGCATAATCACCCACTGCACCCTGATCCACTGCCAGCTAATATGAATGCGTCCTTTCATCGCATAAAAAATCGTACCTACCGCGACAAACGATAACCAAAATCCAACATCCATGACACTCAAGGGATTCAGAATCAACACCAACAATAACGCATAACAAAACACCGATAAACTTAACGTGATTCGTCGCAACATAAGTGAAAACAAAACGACGCTCAACATGATTAATGCACGTTGCGTTTGCACAGGGAAACCTGCCATCGATGCATATATGATCGCAGTAAAAAGACTAAAACAAGACGCGGCCACTTGATCCGGTATCCGCAATGCTAAAAACGGTATGCACCGCCAAATCCATCGAATAAGAAAAAAAATAAATCCTGCGATCAATCCAATATGTAATCCTGCAATTGCAATTAAATGATTGGTACCCGTCTGTTGCAAAACAGTCCATTGTTCCGCTGTAACAAATTGCCGCGACCCTACCACTAATGCTGGCAACAATTGCCACAACAACTGATCTTGGGTTAATTGAACAATTTTGTTCTGTATTCGTCCGCGCCATCGATTGAGCAGCTGATGATACCGCGCATGATTTAATAAGCGATTATTCTCCGCTGATACCACATAGCCTGTCGCACCGATCCGATGCGAAAACAAATATGCTTCATAATCAAAGCTGCCGGGATTGGCAAAACCATGGGGACGCTTTAAACGAACGGCCAACGACCATTGATCCCCGGGTAATAGATTGGGCGTCGCACCATACCAATTTAATAATACCCGATGGTTATCATGGAATCCATTTAGGGTAGTGATGTGAAATGTAAATTTAATCGCATGATCTTTTCTTTCAGGCAATGAAACGATACGCCCCGCAACTTGTAATGTTTTTCCTTCCAAATTTTGCGGCAATATCTGCGAAAGTTGTATCGAAACAAACAACAATACCCAAAAAAAACCACCCAGCAATCCCACTAAAAATAATGTCATCTGATGTTTTAAAGTAAGGAAACAATCTCGGCCGCTTGCGGCCGAGTTGTTGAGAAACAGATGCGCGCATAACACGATTGCCAAGGCAATGATGATATAAATGAAATGAGGCATGACGGAAATAATTAAAATCCCACACGCCCCTAATAAAAAGGCAACCGAAAAATAACACATAAAATGTCCGGCTTCAATTCCAGATAATGTTAGAAAAAATGGGGGGGAAAGAGGTAAAAAGAGATTTCAGTATACAGTATATTTTAACAAGATCTATTTATTATCTTGATTTCATATCTCCTTTAATTTATGATAAAAATCAATGGAGTGATTATGAGCACAGCGACGAAAAAAAGCATTCAGTTGGTACAGCTTAGCGGTAATGGCGGAGCCGTTGAAATCTCACTAGAACAATTAAACTTACAGCAAGGATTGGTCTGGATATGGCTAGATTTGACGACTGTAAAACAATTTCTTAACCAGATAAAATCCAATTCCCCGCTCGTCGAAGAAGTGTTGTCTGCAAAAGCCACGCGCCCCAGAACATTAGCGCAAAATGATGCATTACTCGCAACCTTCAGAGGCGTTAATTTGACCAAAGGCAGCAAACCAGAAGATATGGTGTCCATTCGACTATGGATGCATAAAAACATGATTGTCACCGTGCAGCACCATGATTCAACTATCCTCTCTGATATCCATGCTTCATTATGTAATGGCATTGGACCCAAGGATGCCAGCGAATTTCTGGAAGAACTTTTATATGAAATTGTCGACAAATCAGCCGAGGTGGTATCCGCACTGGGAAACAAACTTGATCATATTGAAGATGGCATGACAGAAAATTTCGAAAAAATTAATCGTATCGAGTTAAATCATATACGAAGACGAATCATCCTCCTGCGCCGATATCTTATTCCTCAACGCGAAGCGATCAACAGAATCCCCGCCGATAAACTCAGCTGGATGAATGAAATTAACTTAATGCATTTGCGCGAAATCACAGACGCGAGCACTCGAATTCTTGAAGACATTGATGCGGAACGTGAAAGATCAACCCTCATCCACGAAGAATTATTTGCAATGGCACAAGAAGCCATGAATAAAAAAATATATCTGTTATCCATGGTCGCGGTTATTTTTATGCCGCTAGGTTTTATTACGGGGTTATTGGGCATTAATGTGGGCGGCATACCGGGTGCGAGTTTTCGCTTTGGCTTTGCCACTGTGTGTTTAG